>CAZBNG010000046.1:0-16393 GCA_964493095.1 uncultured Pseudobdellovibrionaceae bacterium | reverse complement strand
CGGGCATCGACAACCCGCTCTTTTACGCCGACAACACCATGATGCTTCTGGGCGACGCCAAAAAAATGACCGAAGACATCATCAAAGCGCTTGAGTAATGAGCGTTAACCCGCCCGGCCTGGAAGAACGTTTCCTGCCCCCTGAGGGGTGGCAGTGGGGCAGCTTTGAGAGGTTAACGGGGCGCGAGCTGCGCTACGGTTTTTCCATTCCCGCCAGCGCCAAAAGCATGGTTTTTTACCTGCCCGGCCTTGCGGAACCGGCGGAAAAAGCCTTTGAAACGCTGCGGGGCATTTTGGAGCGCGGTCACGGCGTTGCCGTTATGGACTGGTTCGGGCAGGGCGGATCGGGGCGCTATCTTGCCAACCCGCACAAGCGTCACGCCGGGCCGTTTGAAGACGACGTTGCCGACCTGCATGCCTTCCTTGCGCAAATTGCCACGCATCTGAAGGGCAAACGCCTGATCATGCTGGCGCATTCCATGGGCGGAAATCTCGGGCTGCGTTACCTTTGTGCTCACCCGGAAACATTTGAAAAAGCGGCTTTCAGCGCGCCGATGCTCAATATTTACGCTGTTAAATACCTGCCCCCTCCCCTTGCTTTGGGACTGGCCAGGGGGCTGCGCAACTGGGTGGAAACGCTCTATGTTCCAGGCGGCGGCGACTGGAACCCCGATTTTAAAAGCCCCGAGGAAGGGCGCGCGCATTTATCCTCCGACCCTGCACGCAACAGCGTGCAAAATTTATGGTTTAAGGCCAAGCCGGAAATCGCTGTCGGCGGGGTAACCTTCGGCTGGATTTACGAAGCGCTTACCTCCTGCAGGAAACTACGCACGCAGCTTTCGCAGATCGAAATACCCGTCCTGCTGGCCGCCGCCGGCCGGGATATACTGGTGGACAGTGGCGCCACACGAAGGGCGGCAGACATTATTCCCGATGCGCACCTTCTGGAGCTGCCGGAATCGCTTCATGAAATCCTTATGGAGCGCGATCCGATCCGAAATGCGTTTCTGAATGAATTTTACGGCTTGATTTAACGCGCCCATATACCGCAAACTGCAGATGTGATTTTAAGAGGAGGCACTCACCCTATGGACTCTCAGGAAAACAGAATACGCCTTAGCGACCGGATTGTAGAAGCCTTAAAGCTTGCTCTTGATCAGGAAGATATCGATGTGGCGGACTGCCTGACGAAGGCCCTTGAGCTTTCCATTACGCGCAAGGCCGGCGGCGGGGAATTTGTCGAGCGCCGCGATTACCCGGCGGAAATTGAACATGCGTTGGCGAAATTGAAAGAACTGCGTAAAAAGCGTTAATTCTCATTTCCTATAAGGCTGAGCCATTCCTGCTCGCTTAAAACCGCAACGCCCAGCTCCTGCGCTTTTTTCAGCTTGGAGCCCGCATCTGCTCCGGCCACCACGTAGTCCGTTTTCTTCGAAACCGATCCCGCCACTTTCGCCCCGAGGCTCTCCGCTTTCGCCTTGGCTTCCGCGCGGCCCGTCTGCTCCAGCGTTCCGGTAAACACAACCGTTTTTCCCGCCACCGGGCTGTCCCCCGCCTGCGGCACCTCATAGGGTTCTACGGTCAGCTCCGCTTCAAGTGCGCGCAGCACTTCCTGATTGTGCTCTTCGGCAAAAAATCCGATCAAATCGTCCGCTACGGCCGGGCCGATATCCTCGATGGAAATGAGGTCATCATATTCGGGACTCTCTTCCGTCAAGCCCCCCGCTTTCGCGGGGGATACAGTTTTTTTGCTTTCCGCATTTTCTCCTTTTTTGTTTTCCCCGTGAAAACGGGGATCTTTTGATGCTTTTACCATTGCCTTGTTAAGATTTTCTAATGTGCCGTAAGCCGCCGCCAAGCGCTTGGCGGTCGCCTCCCCGATCTGGCGAATGCCAAGGGCGTAAATAAAACGGTTCAGGGCAATGACGCGCCGCGCCTTGATCGCCTCGAACAGGTTTTTCTCAGACAGCGCGCCCCAGCCTTCCCGCTCGCGTATCGGCACATCAAGGGAGGCGTTTTTTTCCTCCAACCGGAAAATATCAGCCGGGGATTTGATCAGCCCCTCGTTATAAAATTCCTCGATAATCTTGGCCCCTAACCCTTCGATATCAAACGCCAGTCGCGAGACAAAATGCTTAAGGCGCTCAACCGCCTGCGCCGGGCAGATCAGGCCGCCGGTGCAGCGCACCACCACATCATCCCCCTCGCGTATAGCCAGCGAACCGCAGGCCGGACAGTGATCGGGGAATACAAATTCACGTTCTTTGCCGCTGCGCTTTTCCGTGAGCACGCGCACCACTTGCGGAATGACATCCCCGGCACGCTGGATCACCACCGTATCGCCGATGCGGATATCCTTGCGCGCAATTTCATCGGCGTTATGCAGCGTCGCGTTGGAAACCACCACGCCGCCTACGCTGATCGGCTCCAGCCGCGCCACGGGCGTCAGTGCGCCCGTGCGCCCGACCTGTATATCAATATCGCGCAGAACCGTTACGGCCTGCTCCGCCGGGAATTTATGTGCCGTCGCCCAGCGCGGGGAACGCGAAACGAAGCCGAGCCGCTGCTGATAATCCAGCCGGTTGACCTTATAAACAATACCGTCGATCTCATAGTCCAGATGCGGACGGGATTCGAGAATTTCATTGTAATAGCGCACGGGGCCATCGACACCGGTCCCCACATAGGAAGGTTCCGGTGTTGAGAACCCCCATTTTTCAAGCACTTCACGCACCGCCTTCTGGGTGGGCAAATCAAGATTATCCGCCAGTGCATAACCGAAAAAATGCAACGGACGTTTCGCGGTTATAGCGCTATCGAGCTGGCGCACAGAACCCGCCGCCGCGTTGCGCGGGTTGGCGAAAATCTTTTTTCCTTCCGCCGCCAGACCTTCGTTCAGTCTTTGAAAATCACCACGGCGCATGTAAATCTCCCCGCGCACTTCCAGAATATCCGGCGCATCGGCGGGCAGTTCCTTGGGCACGTCGGAAATCGTCTTCACATTGGCTGTGATGTCCTCCCCCTCCATTCCGTCGCCGCGTGTTGCCGCCAAAACCAGTTTGCGGTTTTCATAGCGCAGGGAGCAGGACAGGCCGTCGATCTTCTGCTCGGCAAGGATTTCGAGCCCCTCTCCGCTTTTAAGATTGAGGAAGCGCATAACGCGGTCGCGGAACTCCCCATATTCATCCCAGTCAAAAACGTTGGAAAGCGAAAGCATGGGAACGTTATGCTTTACCTTGCGAAACCCCTTGGACGGCGCGGCGCCAACCGTTTGCGTCGGACTGTCGGGCGTAATCAGCTCCGGGTATTTCGCCTCCAGCTTAAGCAATTCCGCGCGCAATTCGTCATATTGCGCATCGCTTACTTCCGGCTGGTCTTCCTGATAATACAGCGCATCATGGCGGCGGATTTCTTTCACCAGCTCCGCGTGCCGCACCCGTGCGTCAAAAGCATCAAGATCAAGAAGGCTGCCGTTCACGCCGCCCTCCCTTCCAGCAGTTTATCGGCAGCGGCGCGGGCTTCATCGGTGATGCTGGCGCCAGAGAGCATGCGCGCAATTTCCTCGCGCCGCGCACCAAATTCCGGTAAACGCACCACGCTGGTTTTAAGCTCCTGCGCGCCGCTTTTTTGCACAATCCAGTGATGCGCCGCGCTGGCGGCAACCTGCGGTGAATGGGTAACAACCAGAACCTGCCGCAGCTTTGCGAGTTGCGCAAGACGATCACCAACCGCCGCCGCCGTCGCCCCGCCGATACCGCTGTCTACCTCGTCAAACACAAGCGTTCCGGCCGCGCCGACCTCCGCCATTACCACTTTGAGCGCCAGCATGAAACGCGCCATTTCCCCGCCTGAGGCAATTTTATGCAGCGGTCCGGGCTCAGCGCCGGGATTGGTGGCGACAAGGAACCTGACTTGGTCCATGCCGTGCGGCCCCCATTGCGATTCCTCCAGAGGGTCAACCTGCGTCACGAAACGCGCCTTTTCCAGTTTGAGTGGGGGCAATTCGCGCGCCACCAGTTCATCGAGCTTTGCCGCCGCTTTTTTGCGTGCGGCGCTGATATCCTGCGCTTCTTTTTTATAACGGTTAAAGGCGGTTTCCACTTCCTTCATTTTGGCGGCAATAACTTCGTCCTCATGCTCGATCATATTCAGAGATTGCGCGAGTTTTTCCCGCACCGCCGCAAGCTCGTCCACCGTGCAGCCATGTTTGCGCGCCTGCCCGCGCAGGGCAAAAAGGCGGTCATCTATGCTTTCCAAATCATGCTCGCTGTGCTCCAGATCGCTGGAGAGCGCGGCAATCGCCGCCAGCGCTTCCTGCACCTCCGCCGAGGCACGGTCAAGCGCGCTGATGGCTTCACCGCCCTGTCCGCCCAGCTTATCCGCCACCCGCTCCAGCGTTGACCACGCGGTGCGCACCGGATCGTGCTCGCCGTTCAAAACATTGTAAGCGCTATTAAGCGCTTCCATCACCTGTTCACGGTGCATCAGACTGGCGCGCAAGGCCGAAAGACTTTCTTCTTCGCCCGCCTGCGGGGAAAGCGCATCGAGATCCTCCACCGCCTGCCGCAGGTATTCCTCCTGCTCGCGTGATTTCACCGCCACTTCTTTCAGGGATTCCAGCTCTTCGCGCTTTTGCTGCCAGTCTTCATAAAGCGCCGTTATATCCCCGCCGATGCCCGCATAATCATCCAGCAACTGGCGGTGGGTGGCGGAATCGAGCAAGCCCTGCGTATCGAACTGGCCGTGAATTTCCACCAGGCTCATACCCACCTGTTTCAAAAGCCCGGCGGTAACCGGCTGATCGTTGATATAGGCACGGCTGCGCCCGTCTTTTGTGATGGAACGACGCAAGATCAGGTCTTCACCTTCAAAATCCATGGCTGCATCGCGCAAGATGTCAAAAGCCGGATGATCGCCGGAAACCTCAAAAACCGCGCTAACCGTTGCTTGCTCCGCGCCCTTACGTACAAGGCCGCTATCGGCGCGCGCACCCAGCGCCAGCCCGAGAGAATCAAGAAGGATAGATTTGCCCGCCCCGGTTTCCCCGGTCAAGGCACCAAGCCCGGCCTCGAAATCAATGGAGAGCCGTTCAATCAGCACAACATCCTGAATCGTGATAGCCTTTAACATAGCGCACTATACCTGCCGCTTACTCACGCGCCGCTTAATCCGGCTTGAAAATAGAATCAATCGTCCGGTCCACGAAGCTGCGCTCATCCATGATTTTCTTGCGCGATTCATCGTCCAGAAGATTATAGCTGCGCTCGTACCAGGGGCTGCCCGGATAGTTATACCCTAAAACGGCGGCCACCCTCGTCGCCTGATCGACCAGCCCCAAAGTAAGATAGGATTCAACAAGGCGGTGCAGGGCTTCTGCGGTATGCGTGGTGGTCTGGTAATTTTTCACAACGACCAGAAACCGGTTGATCGCCGCGTTGATCTGCCCGCGGTTGAGGTAATAGCGCCCGATTTCCATTTCCTTTCCCGCAAGGTGATCCAGCGCCAGGTCGCGCTTAAGCTTGGCATCGCGCACATAACGGCTTTCCGGGAACCGCCGGATCAGATTTTCAAGGGCCTTGAGCGCTTCCTCCGTGATTTCCTGATCGCGGCGCACGTCGGAAATCTGCTCGTAATAGCAAATCGCTTTCAGGTAATAGGCGTAATCGACATCCTTATTGCCCGGGTGCAGTTCGGCAAAACGGTCTAGTGCCAAAATGGCCTCATCGTAACGCTGGTCCTCATAGGACGCATAAGCCGCCATAAGCTGCGCCTGCGTCGCCCACTGGGAATACGGGTACTGACGCTCCACCTCTTCAAACTCTTTCGTCGCCTTGCTGTATTCTTTCGCATCCAGAGAAGCCGCCGCCCTGTTGTAGATCGTCTCCGCGGGCACGCCTTCCAGCGAATCCTTGTCACCGTCGCTCGAACACGCCGACAACAGCCCGAGGGCGCAAACCAGCATAATGAGGGATTTCAGATTCATATGAACAGACTCCTGCTTTTAAACGTATCCTTTATGAATAAACGTCTTGGCAGAAGAAGAAAAGGGATAAACCGCAATTATAAACGGGGTTTAGGAGTTTTTAAGCAGGCTATTGCGGACCTGACGCCACTACGGAATCCTGCGCGCCGCCGGAAATAACGGGGGGAACATGCATTTCTTGCTCTTCGACGATTTCCCATGCGCCTTCGGTGGCGAATAATTGACGCAAAAGCTTGTTATTCAGCTCGTGCCCGGCCTTATAGCCGTCATAGGAACCGATGATCGGGGCGCCGGCAAGGTAAAGGTCGCCGATGGCATCCAGAAGCTTGTGGCGGATAAATTCGTCGCGGTAGCGCAGACCTTCGGTGTTCATAATCGTATCTTCGTCAAGGACGATCGCGTTATCCAGAGAACCGCCGCGCGCCAGCCCTTGCGAGCGCATCCACTCCACCTCGTGCAGAAAGCCGAATGTGCGGGCCTGCGCGATATCGTGCTTGAAATTGCCGTTTACCAGCTCCGTTTCAAAGCGCTGAAGCCCGATGGAGGGATGATTGAAATCAATGGCACCGCCAAAAACGCTGCCCTGTGACGGTGAAAGCGTGGCTGTTTTGCCGTCCTGCTCCACGGTGACCTCTTTCAGGACCTTGATAGAGCGGCGCGGCGCGCTTTGCCCGGTAACCCCGGCCTGCTCGATCAATTTGATAAACGGCATGGCGCTGCCGTCCATGACGGGAACCTCTTCCGCGTCGATCTCAACCAGTACGTTATCGATGCCAAGGCCGCGCAGCGCGGACATCAGGTGCTCGATCGTACCGACCCTTACGCCGTCCCTGTTGCCGATCACTGTGCAAAGACGTGTATCCACCACGTTGTCCCAGCGCGCCGGAATAACATTGTCACAATCCGTTACATCAACCCGCTGAAACACAACCCCGCTGTTTTCCGGTGCAGGGCGCAAAGTCATGGTAATGTCGCTGCCACTGTGCAATCCTATGCCTGTCAGCGTAACCGGGGATGTGAGTGTTTTTTGCATGCTCATGATTTTTTGACGATTTAACCTAATCTAATCTTTCCCCTTTAATATAGGAAATCCGCGCTGTCGCGACAAATCACGCTTTGTTGCGCTTTGTTACATGAAAACAAGGCGCTTATGCCCTCTCATCCTGCCGCAGACAAAAAGCCCCTCTGTAAAAGAGGGGCCCAGGAAAAGCAGGGAGTTTTTGATTTGAAAGTTACGCTTAGTTAGCCTGACGACGCAGAAACGCAGGTATATCCAACTCACCATCAGAACCCTGCGCCGGTTGACCGGCGGGAGTATCAATATTCAGGCTGCCCTGAGAAGGGCCACCCGGAACCTGAGAAGACACAGGATCGGAATTCATTTGCGGCTGCATGGAAGATCGCTGATTTTGCGCGGCGTCATGCTCTCTCATGCCGTCTATATGATTTTGAACGGACCCGGTAATTCTCTCAAACAGCGACGGAGAGCGTTTCTGCTGACCGGTCGGAAGTTTAGGAGGATTGAGGTTCAGGCTGGACGACGGCTGGGCCGACGGGTCCATCTGCCTTGCCGCCATCGCGGCGGGCTGGGCATGGAAACTCTGCGCTGTCTGCGCCTGTTGCGGCGCTTCTACAGGGCGGGGTGGAATAAAGGAGTTCTTATAGCGCGTACCGCGCAGGGCCGTGTTCTGTGCCTCGGCTGTCTGTGGGGCCTGCGCTATAAACTCACGCTGCTCGAACATATCCGTTTCCGGCTCCACCTGTTTTTGCACGGCCTGCGCAGGAGTGGGAGCCGCTTGCGCAGAAACCGGAGGCGATGACGGCATGGGCGCACGGATATTCCTGACCGCCGCCACGCCTGTCAACGCGGAAACAGGGCTGGTATAGGACGGAGCGGGAGCCGCCGCAGGCTTCATGTCTTCTGCCGCTGCCGTTTCCGGCTGGGCTGACGACTGTTGAGGCGCATTGGGCTGCGCACGCTCCAGCACTTTACCGGCACCCTCAACGCGAACGTGGGAACCGCCGGAACGCCTGTTGGCTTCGGCTTCTTTCTCAATGCCGGTTGCCACGATGGAAACGCGCATCTTGCCTTCCATATTCTCATCAAAGGTCGCGCCAAAGATAATGTTGGCCTCCGGATCAACTTCGTCGCGGATACGGTTGCAGGCCTCGTCCGCCTCAAACAGAGTCATGTCGTAGCCGCCTGTGACGTTAATGATAACGCCGTGTGCACCTTTCATGGAGATGTCGTCCAGCAGCGGGTTGTTAATCGCCGCTTCGGCGGCCTCAATGGCGCGCTTGTCACCGGAAGCTTCGCCCGTGCCCATCATGGCCTTGCCCATCTCCAGCATCGCGGTGCGGATATCGGCGAAGTCCAGATTCACAAGGCCGGGGCGAACCATCAGGTCGGTTACGCCGCGCACACCGGCCTGCAGAACGCTGTCCGCCATCTGAAAGGCTTCGGCGAACGTCGTTTTTTCATTGGCGACGCGGAACAAATTCTGGTTGGGAATAACGATCAGCGTATCCACATAATCCTGCATTTCCTCAATACCCGTCTCGGCAGAGCGCATGCGGTGGGAGCCTTCGAAATGGAAGGGCTTGGTAATCACGCCTACGGTCAGGATACCGCGCTCGCGGCAGGCCTTGGCAATCACGGGAGCGGCGCCTGTGCCTGTACCGCCGCCCATACCGGCGGTGACAAAGGCCATATTGGCACCTTCAAGACGGTCCATCACTTCCTGAATGCTTTCCTCGGCAGCGGCGCGACCGATTTCAGGCTTTGAACCGGCCCCCAGACCGCCAGTAACATTCGCGCCGAGCTGAAGACGATTTTCACACAGAGAATGACCAAGCGCCTGCGCATCCGTATTGCAAACCATGAACTCGCATCCTTCCAGATCGGAAGCGATCATGTTGTTAACGGCATTGCCTCCCGCTCCGCCGACACCGATGACGCAAATCTTCGGTGAAAGCTTCTGAACTTCAGCAGGTTGCATTTTGATATTGATCATAGCGGGCCCCTAATCGAGTTTGATACAGGCGTTAAATGAAAACACCCGTGGTAGGTTTGAGAAAAGTCTATGGCAGTTTTGATACGCAGAAAAGCGAAAATATGTATGGAATCATACAGATTCTGTGGATTGTTCTTGTTAACAGCATAACACCGCCTAACACCTTACAGCAAGCAAACCGCGTAAGTGACTCATCCGATTCAGATTTTCAGAAAAAACACTATCTGTAGTATCTGGAAAAATCCGGCACACAAAATGCTGTGGATAACTTTTGGGATAAAAAAGGAATAAACCGGGAATATCCTGTTACCAGTTTTCCCGGAGCCAGAGCTTGGTGCGCTCCCACAGGCTGCCCGTGGGGGCGTGAATCATAATTTCACCGGGCATTTCGTCCATACGCTCGGACACATAGGTCAGAAGCCCCGCCGTTGTCGCGAAACCCGGCCCGCCCACCGCATCGGGAAGACCGGAAAGGCGGATCGGCCGTCCCAGCCGCACCTGCTTGTCCAGCACATGCTGTCCAAGATCGCGCAGCCCCGGAACCTGGCTGGCGCCGCCTGTCAGCACTACGCGCCGCCCCAAAGCCTGCCCCAGACCGCTGTCATTCAGGCGCGCGCGTATAAGCTCGAAAATCTCCTCTATGCGCGGCTGGATAATCCCGACCAGAAGGGAACGCGGCACATGATTTGGTTCCGTCAGCTTTTCCTCGCCAAGACGCGGCACGTCGATCAGCTCGTTATCGTCCATGCCCGAAGCCATCGCGCTGCCGTAAAGCACTTTCAGGCGCTCAGCATCGGCAATGGAAGTCGTCAGCCCCTGCGCAATATCGCCCGTCACATGCTTGCCGCCGATGGGAATAGCGTCGCAGTAAATCATCGCCCCGCCATGGAACACCGCGAATGACGTCACGCCGCCGCCCATATCGATAATGGTGCAGCCCAGATCCATTTCATCCTCGACCAACGAAGCCAGACCCGCGGCATAAGCCGAAACACAGAAAGCGGAAATATCAAGATGGCTGCGCTCCACGCAGGTCGCCATATTGCGCAGTGCGCTGACGTCCCCGGTAACAAGATGAATATCAACCCCCATGCTCTGGCCGAACATACCGCGCGGCTCCCGCACGCCGCCATGCCCGTCAATCGCAAACCCCACGGGAATAGTGTGGATCAGCT
This sequence comes from uncultured Pseudobdellovibrionaceae bacterium, assembly GCA_964493095.1. GTDB lineage: Bacteria > Pseudomonadota > Alphaproteobacteria > Micavibrionales > Micavibrionaceae > CAYXSX01. The sequence goes on along the minus strand of CAZBNG010000046.1, from coordinate 6,222 downwards.
CCTGATCAATACCCATCATGCTTTCCTGCGCCTTCACAAGGGCGCGGCGCACATCCTTTTCCGTGACCTCGTGACCGGAAATCTGCACCGCCGCATCCTGCGCCTTCGACATGGCATGTACGCCCGGAAGGTTCACGACAACCTCACGCAGCGGATAGCCTTTCATGACATCGGCGGCCATATGCTCGGCGGCATGCACGGTGCGGCGGATCGCGGCCTCGGCGGCGTCAAGATCAACAATCGTGCCGTTTTTTACGCCCTGAGATGCCTGATGCCCCACCCCCAAGATTTCAAAGTCTCCGCCGTCATCGGCCACGCGCCCGATAAAACACGCAACCTTGCTGGTGCCGATATCCAGAGCAGCCAAAAGAGAACCCTTGGGTTTGTGTTTATGCTTCGCCATTTCCTATAACCTGAAACCCGCTTTATATTCCTGAACACTGCCCGGCCTTGCCCGGACCACGATACGGTCGTCTTCACGCAGATCAAGACTTTCCACGCCCTTATCCAGCAGGTCATCCTTTTCCTGCGCCTCCGCAAGACGGCGCAACGCAAACCCTATTTCCTCTTCCGGCAGCTTAACTGCCGCACCGCTTTCCAGCACGAGATCCCAGCGGCGGTCACCGATCCATGCGGCTTCCCTTACCCTTTGGGCAACCAGCGGTTCCGCCGCTATCATGGAAAGCAGGGCCGGGGCCTGCTTATTGGCTCCCTCCCCCTTCACGAGCACAAGCTCCTTAAAGCGTCCCAGGTCGTAATCGGTTATGGCCACGCCTTCGTCGTCGATCAGAGCTGTCTTTTTGCCGTTCTGCCACAGAGCAAGCGGCACGCGCTCGGTCAGATGAATGTAAACTGTTCCGGGCAGGCGGCGCTCAACCTTGGCGGCTTTCACCCATGAAATTTCCTCCAGCAGTTTTTGCGCTTCCTGTGGATGAAAGGCAAAGAGCGGATCGCCCTTCTGCATATTAATAAGCCCCTTAATCACATCGGGATCGGTATAAACGCGCCCCTCAACCATAATATTTTGCACGTCAAACCCCGCACGTACGCTGGCTTTCAGGGTTTCCTCATGCGCCCATTGCGCGGTTTTTTCCGCCGCACCGCTCAGGAAAAACCACGCCCCCAGCCATATCACCAGCACCAGCGCGGCAAACGCCACGCCGAAACGCCCTATCCACGCACGCACTATAACCCCGGCGCCGTGGCGCTTTTTATTCCTGTTAAGATCAGCCTTGGTCGTACCTCTTTTTGCCATTGGTTACGCGGACCTCCTGAACAGCCTCGCATCCTTGGGCACGGGGTCTTTCGGCAGGCGGCGGCGTGTATTTTCAAATACCGCTTCCTCAACCAGCCCGGTCAGGAAGTCGGTGAACAGGATGGGCTGCTCTGCAGCCTCCCAAAGAAAATAACCAAAGGAACCGGGCAGCGGATTGACCTCGTTCATCCATATCTCGCCGCTTTCTGAATCGCCGATAAAATCGATACGCGGCGCGCCCGTACCGCCCAGCGCCGTAAACATGCGGATCGCCCAGTCTTTTATGTCCCGTTCTTTTTCCTTGGGCAGCTTCGGATTAAGCTCGCGTGTCAGGGACAGCATCCCCTCGCTGATCGCGCCGGGATTTTTCGTACCGCTCTTGGTGCCGCCGCCCTCTCCCCCGGCAAGGTATTTTTGTTTAAAATCGAGAAGCTCTGATACCGCCTTGGGTCGCTCGATGGCGGAAGTGCGCACTTTGCCAAACGCTTTTGAAACCGCCACGTTATATTCCACAAGGTTGCTTACAAACGGCTCCAGCACGGCAGAATCGTCATATTCGAAGACAGCGGGCAGGCAGGCGCTAAGCTCCTCCAGATTGTTCACCTTCGCTACGCCGATGGAGCTGCCCATATGGGTCGGCTTGATGATTGCCGGAAAACCCACGATATCGGCCAGCGCGCTTAATTCATCTTCAGGGATGAAATATCCGTTTGCCGGGCGGTGCAAAACGGCGCAGGGCAGCACGGGAATTTCAAGGGATTGCAGGAAATGTTTGGTCGCGGCCTTGTCCATCAATATGGCGGAAGCCATGGTGCGCGTCCCTACATAAGGAATATTCGCCGTTTCAAACAGGCCCTGTATATTGCCGTCCTCCCCGATGTAACCGTGGAATACGGGAATGGCCACATCGAAATCCTCCACCGCGCCGCGTTTAAACATGCCGGAGCGGCGGGGCAGCAGCCTGCCGCGCCTTTCCGACGGGCTGTCCGGCGGGCTTAAATCCAGCGTAACTTCCGTTGCCTTTTTCATTGAATCGGCGCCGAGCATATAATTGGCGCGCTCGCGCAGTACATCACCCGCCAGCCACAGCCCCTCGGGCGTAATATAAACCGGGAAAGCGTCATATTTTTGCGGATCCAGCGCGCCGAGCACCTGCAGGCCGCTGACCACGCTCACATCATGTTCGGGGGAACGTCCGCCAAAAAAGACAGCAATGCGTTTTTTGTTAGATTTCTGGGTATCGGCCATGATGGTGTGTCGCTTAAGAACTCTGGATTATGCTACAAACATATTTGATACTTCAATATAACCATGAAAACGCGGCTGATTAAAGAGGTTTACTGTGCCGACATTCAAAGCAAGCGGCAGCGATATTTTTTATGAAATACTGGGCGATGCTTCGGCGCGGCCCTTTCTCTGGGGGCATGGCTGGGGCCACAGCCGTGAAAACCTGATGCCGCTGGCTGCGGCGCTGGAAAAATCGGGTCGTCATTTCGTGCTGGATTTCCCCGGTTTCGGCAAATCACCGCCACCGCCCGAAGCTTGGGATACCGCCGCCTATGCCGACGCGGTAGCCGAATTTATCAAGGGCCAGTCCCTTCCCCCCGTGATCTGGGTCGGGCATTCCTTCGGCGGACGTGTGGGCTTGCAACTCGCCAGCCGTCACCCCGACCTTGTCGCCGGACTGTTCCTCGTGGCCGCCGCAGGATTAAAACCGAAAAAACCGCTTTTGAAAAAACTGTATTTCAAGGCGCGCATCCTGATCTTTAAATGCCTGAAAAAGCTTATTCCCCTAGGCCTGTCCGAAAAATGGCTGATGGGAAAATTCGGCTCCCCCGATTACCGCAAAACCAGCGGCGTCATCCGCCAGATTTTCATCAAGGCGGTAAACGAGGATTTAACCGACGTCGCAAAGGGCGTGCGTTGCCCCGTTTATTTTGTCTATGGCGAAAACGATACGGAAACCCCGCCTGAAATCGGCAAGCGCTTCCGCGCCTTGATCCCGGGCAGTGAAGTCCTGATCCTGAATGGACAGGACCACTATAGTGTTCTATCGTCGGGCAGACACCCGGTGATCGGCACGCTGAACAAATTCGTCGGGACACTTTAACTTTATAACGGCGGTTTTTCCTGATGGTTGAAAATATCGTTCCTTTTATTATTTACATCGCATTCCTGGGCTTTACGGCGCGGCGGCTCCTGACCTACCTGCACCCGCTGCAGCAGGAGGATTACGATACCGACCGCCTGATCAAATGGATTTTTGCCAACCGCGTTTTTGACAAACGCCTGTCTCTTGGCTTGCTGGCCACAGGTATTCTCGCGTTCTTCATTCCGCGTTTCTTTACAGAAAGCCTGACCTTCGCCGCGCTGTGCGCCGCGCTCTATATTGAAAAGGACCCGCGCAGAAACTCCAAGAAAAAGCTGGTCATGACCGCGCGGGTAAAACGGATATTTTCCACCTCTCTTGCCGTAGGCGGATTTTTCGGCCTTGCCGGGTTCCTTGCGCCGCACCCTTGGTTCTGGGTTTTGGGCGTGCAACTTGTTCCCGTCTTCCTGATTGCCGGTAACATCTTCCTTAATCCCTTTGAAAAGACAGTGCAGCAAAAATTCTGGAACGAAGCGCATGCCAAAATAGAGCGGCTAAAACCCATTGTCATCGGCATTACCGGATCATTCGGCAAAACATCAGTCAAACATATCCTTGGTCACATCCTGAAAACGCAGGCCGGAACGCTGGTGACGCCGGGCAGCGTGAATACGCCGATGGGCATTTCGCGCATCATCCGCGAGGATCTTGACGAGAGCCATAAATTCTTCGTGGTGGAAATGGGCGCTTACGGCCCCGGCTCGATCGAGCGTTTATGCAAACTTACTCCGCCTTATCTGGGCGTTATCACCGCTATCGGCCATGCGCATTACGAGCGTTTTAAAACGCTCGATACCGTCGCGCATACGAAATACGAGCTTGCCCGCGCGGCCATCGATAATATGGGCAAAGTGGTGGTGCACGAAAAAACCCTGAGATTCGAAGAAGCGCGCAAAATCCGCGAAGCGAACCCAAGCAGCTTTATCGTCTGCGGCGAACCCGTTGATCCGCGCATCGTGCCCAAGGAAATTTCCTATCTTGCGGAAGGCGATCTGCACATTCAAAAAGTCAGTCAGAAACGCGATGGGTTGGAAGTCAAAATCAAATGGAAGGGCGAAAGCCACATTATCAAGGCGCCGCTTTACGGGCTGCATCACGGTCATAATATCGTTCTGGCGCTGGCCGCCGCCGATGCGCTTGGTATTCCGCTTCCCGCGATTATCACGGCGCTTAAAAGCGTGCCGCAAATTCCCCACCGTCTGGAAGTTTCAAAACTCCCCGGCAATGTGACGCTGATTGACGACGCCTATAATTCCAACCCGCTGGGATTCCGCTCGGCGCTGGAACTTTTGGGCACATTGAAAATCCGCGGTCGTGCCATTCTCGTAACGCCGGGAATTGTCGAACTTGGCACAAGCCATGACGAGATTCACAAGCAGCTCGGCCTTGCCGCCGCGGATATCTGCGATATCATTATCGCCGTAAGCCCCAAACGTATCCCGAGCTTTGTCGAGGCAGCAAAATCGAAAGGCAAACCCGTGGAGACGTTCGATACATTCCAGGAAGCGCAAGCCTGGCTCGACCGGAATAAAAGGGATGGCGATATTATCCTGCTGGAAAACGACCTGCCCGACCTTTACGAACGCATCCCTAAAATTTAAGTACTTTTGCGTCGTTGCGAGGAGCGTATGCGATGAAGCAATCCCATAAAAGTCCGGGGCGCAAGATTGCCACGTCGGGCTTTGCCCTCCTCGCAATGACAATAGTGCAATCACGCTAACGCCTCGCCGATCCGTTTGATCTCCCAGTGAAGCTCTATCCCGCATTGCTCGCGCACGCGCCGGCGCAGCTCTTCCCCCAACGCTTCAAGATCGGCAGCCGTAGCGCTCCCCGTGTTAATCATGAAATTGCAGTGCTTCTCGCTCATCTGCGCGCCGCCGACTCTAAGCCCGCGCCCGCCGACTTTATCGACAAGTTCCCATGCTTTGTGTCCGGGTGGGTTGGCAAAAGTGGAACCGCCGGTTTTCTCGCGGATCGGCTGGGTATCGTTGCGCTTCGCCTTGATCTCGTTCATGCGCGCCTTCACCGTGTCGTAATCCTCCACCGTGCCGCGCAGCTTCGCGCCGACCATGATGTAACCGGGCGGCAATTCGGTGTGACGGTAGCTCATGTGCAGATCGCCGGGCGTGAGGTAATGAAGATTGCCCGCCGTATCCAGCGCCTGCGCCTCGATCAGCACGTCTTTTATTTCCGTGCCGTAGGCCCCGGCATTCATGCGGAGCGCACCGCCGAAACTGCCCGGAATACCGGAGAGAAACTCCAGCCCGCCGATGCCTGCCTTAACCGCCGCCGCCGCGATGGAACCGTTCAGCGCCCCGGCCTGCGCGTAAATCTCCCCGCGCTCCGGGTAAACATCAATCGCGGCAAGCCTCTTGCCAAGCTGGATGGTAAGACCGGGCACACCGCCATCGCGCACGATGGTGTTGGCCAGATCGCCGATGATCGTATAAACGCCGCCTTCGCTGCGGTTTTGCAGGAAATAAACAAGGTCGCCCAGATCAGCAGGCTGGAAAAGCAGCTCCGCGCTACCCCCGCAGGCAAACCAGCTCTGCACGCCAATGGGCGCATTGGGAGTTAATGTCCCGCGAATTTCCGAATTCTGATATGTTTCAAGCACAGCACTCATTAATTACGACTCCCGTCATTGCGAGCGTAGCGAAGCAATCCAGAACCCCAAACTGGATTGCCGCGTCGGGCCGGTGGCCCTCCTCGCAATGACGTTTCCTTTTTAATTTCAGTGCACATCATCTTCCTTCACTTCGTTGGTTCCTGGGGCACTAGGGGGGTACACCCTTTTGATTTTTCATGTTTTTTTATC
>CAZBNG010000045.1:0-16540 GCA_964493095.1 uncultured Pseudobdellovibrionaceae bacterium | reverse complement strand
AGTGAGCATTGGGATGTTGTGTTTTATGGGCGTTATAATAGAATTCTTGTCTATCTTCCCAATCAAATATAGCACCTTGGATTGCAGCAGTAAGGTAACCAAAATTATCGTCATCGGGTTTAAGGAAGAGTAGGGGGATCCGATCGTACAGATCCGCAAAATCAACTATTTCAGGATGTGTGATGCCATTTTCAACTTTCTCTATAATACGATCCGGGATCGAAAAACCTTCCCGCCTAGCTAACTCGATTAACCTTGGGTAGGTAGTTTCCCACTCTCCTCTGAAAAACTCGGGCTCAGGGTGAGAATAATATCTTTGACGTCCTTCCTTAAAGTTTGCTTGCGGTGTGGTAGGGACGCGGCCGCTAAAATAATCTTCAATTCTATCGTACACCATATCAGCCGCGCGCTCAGCAAAACCTAGGTATAGCTCTATAGCAGGCTTCGTGTAATCGATAGGTGCTGTAGTCTGAGTAATAATAGGGCCTTTATCAATACCTTTGTGAGGGTCATTTTGATCGTAAACCATTTCATGCAATGTCCAAGCAAAAGTACGCTGTAAATGCGCCATTGCATAAAGGGGACCAAAAAGTCCTTGATAATCCGGTAGTTTGGCCGGGTGCAGATTCCAGATTGCGCCATGTCCGGGAATTCCATTATTTAGCACAACCCTTTTATGTTTTTGTGCATTTATTAGGTCTGTTCTCCCAATTTGATAACACCGAGTTGAAATTACGAGCGGTAAGTTCTGGTCTTCACCAATACGCTGGACGAAAGAAGATGCGTTGATATTGTCAACAAACTCAATATCTAAATCGTATACTCCTGCAAGTTGTTGAGGGGTATACAGAATATCGGTCCGTGGTTTGTTCTTATCGTCAAGTATAGGAGGAATTGCTTCAACAAGTGGAAAAATCACATTGTTAGGTAAATATCTTTCATAAAAACTTAGTTGCTGAAGTTCAGGTTGATGTGCTTCTGGTTTTACAGCAGGCTTATGCACAGCCATAAGAAGAACAGGTTTATAACAGCCAGCACCTATTAATTTGGGTATAATGGCATTTAGATAGATAAGAGCAGACATGTCGTTGCCAACAAGAAGCCCAATTTTTCTTCTTTTGTCATGTACCTGTCCGGCAGCTTGGCCAAATCTTGATGGGTACGCAGAATTTTTCATGTCTACTAGCCAGTTTTACTATTAATCTTTTACAATCTTCATCGCCACACGTTCCCAGGCGATATTAAATAAAACCCTGAAACCTTGCGCAAAGGCACGATTTTCGAGCACTCTTATAATCACTTCGTCCTCATCATTAAAGGAAACGAAAGCAAGTTTATCGGCGTATGCATAAATAGAATGCTCATCAAACAATTCCTTGGGAAACCATCTGTATTCAGCAAATTTGCTGCTAATAAGGTTTTTATTGCCCTCTTCGGCGGTAATTTTAAAGCTCAGTGTCTCGTGTAGTTTAGCCATACGTTCCGAGTGCATCGTGAACCATTCTTTTCCCAGAACTTTGATCCAGTTGCCTGGTCTGGCGTTATGCAGACAAAATTCACCACCTTTTGCTTTCCCGACATTGTATATGTCGTTAAGCAGTTCTCTTAATCCTTCGGGACCGCGCAATGTTTTGATTTCTCCAACACGCTTTCTTACCCCTGTATGGCCCAGAAATTCGACGTCGGCTTTATCAAACGCGGTTTCGATTTTATTCAGAGTCTGGGAATTGGGCTGGTTGGTGCCGTTTTCGATGCGCGCAATACCGGTCTGCGACAGGCCGGCATGGTCTGCGAGGTCGCTTTGGCTCCACCCTAAAAGGGCTCTGGCGGCGCGTATTTGTTCAATCGTCGGCATCTACTTTCCCGGTATTTTTGTAAAGCGGTGATTTTCTATAATCAATTTTTATTCTTTTGTCTATATCTTTTTAAGGGTGGTATATAAAAAAACACATTTTGTACACAAAAATCGTATTTTTTTTATTGACGCAGATTTTTTCCTGCTATATAAAATTAACAAAAGTGCATATATTATACATAATCACAGCCGGACCTCTGGTTCCGATCCGATTAGGTTAATGCGTTTTTTGAATCCCCACACACGTAAACTCTCCGGGCCGGTTGTTATACAACCGGCCCTTCCTTCTTGCTTTTCCCTTGCTGTATGAAAGTTGTATATCGTATCACTCATATAATGACCAGATTAAGTGCCAACATTTTCGCCATTCTCGTTTTTGCCTGCGGGCTTGCGGCGGTTACGGGGGTAGGCATATGGGCCTACCGGGTGAAATTCATGCCGGCGCGCCAGATTGACGCCTCTGAATCACCTGGGTCAGCTTCCGCTTCGGCCAAAGCTGCTTCCGGTAGCGGAGGCTCGCCGGTTAATATCTTTAACGCCGATATTTTAAAGTCGTTTATAAAACCCTCGTTTTCAGGAAGCTGGGTTTCCGGCGCCGGGCCAAAGCAACCTTCAGCGCGGGCCGTTCTTACAATGAAAGACGGATTTTATGAGATCCTTTATATACCGGAAAATCCGGATATGCCGATTCGCTATGTGCGCGGCACTTACGAATATGATGCCAAAACCGGGATGATCAGCATGCAGCCGCGCCGCGATATGGGCATTCCCGCTTTGCCGCGGGCAAGAAAAGCGGAACCGCTCAACTGGCGCCCCTATAAGGTCTATGCGCAGCGCCGCAGACATGAAAAAACGATGGTGTGGCGCGGCGAGGAGCCCAACGGCCATGTAAACAGGGAGCATCCGCTGTTTGTCCGTATGGGTCATGCTGGTGAAGAGTTGATCTGGCGAGAGGCACGGCGGCAATGACTGCTTTAAAGGGGTATCATGCCTGAGTTACCGGAAGTGGAAACCGTGCGCCGGGGGATTGAGAAAGCGGCGCGGGGCAAAGCTATCGGGTCCGTCCGGGTTAACCGCCGTGATTTGCGGTTTCCTATTGATCCCGGTTTTGAAATGGCCCTGGCGGGGCGAAAGATAGAATCGTTGGGGCGGCGAGGGAAATACGTTCTGATTACTGTGTCGGGTGGCCCGGTGGTCATTCTTCACTTGGGTATGTCGGGGCGCGTTCGAGTTTACGGCCCTTTGATGCCGTATGAAGCACACAAACACGATCATGTTATTATTACGCTGGTTGATGATACGAAACTGGTTTTTGAAGATCCCCGGCGTTTTGGTTTTCTATTATTATCCGATAAAGAGTCATGGGAATCGCATGCGGCGTTTGCGGAAATGGGACCGGAGCCCCTTGGGAACGACTTTAACGGCCCAGTGCTTTACCGGGCTCTGTCAAAGCGGCAATCCCCTGTGAAAGTAGCATTGCTTAATCAAAATGTTGTGGCGGGGCTGGGCAATATTTATGTATGCGAGGCACTATATCGTGCAGGTATTAGCCCGCTGCGCCGGTCCAGCGATATCAGCGAAGCGGAAGCGCAAACTTTGACCAGACATATACGCGCGGTTCTGGAGGATGCCATTAAAGCCGGGGGCAGTACGCTTCGTGACTATCAGAAGACGGATGGTTCGCTGGGGTATTTTCAATACAGCTTTTCGGTGTATGATCGTGAGGGGCACGGATGTCCGGGGTGTTCATGCGACGAAAGCATAAAACGCATCGTACAGGTGGGGCGTTCGACTTTCTATTGTGCTGCGAGACAAAAATAAAACGGATTGGCTAAATGCGTTATTTAAAGACACTTATATTATGCATGCTTGTTTTGGGGCTGGTTCCGTCTCTGGCCCATGCCGAGCTGGTGTTTTTTGAAAATATTCCCGATGTTCCGGTTATGGAGGGACTCCGGGAGCTTCCCGATTATACGGTCAGTTTCGACAAGCCGGAGGGGCGCATTACCGAATCGCTGGCTGTGATTAAAAAAGGCGACGCTGGTGACGTGGCTGCGTTTTACTCTCAAACTCTGCCGCAACTTGGCTGGCAACAGGAAGGCGAGTTAACGTATGTGCGGGGAGGAGAGCATCTGGAATTTAAAATAGAGAAAGACGATGGCCGCTCCTATGTGCGGGTGATGATTCGTCCCCGGTAGTTTTTTGTGAAACTGTGTCATTAAAAATAGCAAGAATCACTTGACAAACGCAGGTCTCAGCGCGTATTACTGCGCGGTCCTTGGGTAAAGGATGTGGAAAAGTGCTGGAAACAGTCTTTTAAAGTTAAAGAATAACCGTAATTAAAAAGAAATAGGTTTAAGACATGGCCAATCATGCTTCAGCTAAAAAACGCGCCCGCCGCAATGTAAGCCGCGCGCTGATCAACAAGAACCGCGTAAGCCGGATTCGTACTTTCCTGAAGAAAGTGGAAATGGCCATTGCAGGCGGCGATTCGAAAAAAGCACAGGAAGCATTGAAGCAGGCGCAGCCTGAACTTTACCGCGGCGTGTCAAAAGGACTTTTACACAAAAATGCAGCTGCCCGTAAAATGGCGCGTTTATCTAAAAGAATTAAGGCCCTTTAAACCGGGTCTGTCCAGGCAAGAAGTATCAGTACTGCCTTAACTAAACTATAAAAAATCAGAGACTTAAAAGACCTCATTGAATGCGTTCTATGAGGCGCTTTTGCTAGTGTTTTGATGCGACGGTAAAAAAATTTCTTTTTTTATTTTCTTGATTTGTTCTCATTGCGTCCCTGTCAGTTTTTGTTATAAGGTCATTTCTGTTGCCGGGCACTGAAAACTATTTTTAGCGTTTTGGCAGTGGGTTTTGATTTTGAAGTGGGGTTTAATATTTCAAAATCATCATTTTAAATGCACAAAAATTTCGATTTATAGCGATTTGTGTATTGGAATGGGGAAGGCATAGCCTTAAACGTTTTCCGGGTCTTTTAGGTCTGCAGACACGTTTATCGGCGCCTTATTCAAAGCAGAGTTAGAGGTAAAAAAATGCGAATAGCTAAGTTCGCAAACCCTGTTTCTGTGCCTTTTGAAACATATGATGGTTGTAATCCGTTCCTGTGTTTCATGCGTTTGGATGAGTGTTAAATAAAAAAAATATAACAAAGTGGAGAGTAATAGAATGTCAGAAGCCGGGGCCAAGTCGTCCAAAATTGTTCAAGGTAATACTGCGTTTCAGGAAACATCCCTGGAGCCTAGCAAAGAGATAATGGCTCTTTGGAAGCAAATTCATAAAGATATGCGTGGCGAATTTGGCGAGGCTATTTTTCGCAGCTGGCTTAAACCGTTGGTTTTACGTGCCTATTATCACGGGACGATGGAAGTTTCCGTTCCCACGCGTTTTATGCGCGACTGGATACAGACGCATTATGCGCAGCGTATTTTAGAGATGGCGATGGAGGCCGATAGTGATGTAAAGCGCTTGCAGATTGTTGTCGTGCAAAATGCTATCATTGATGAAGCCGAAGAGCAGGTGTCTGTGAAAGCAAATCAGAACTCGCGCGAAGCGCTTGAATCTGTTTCCTCGCCTTTGGATGAGCGTTTTACATTCGATTCTTTTGTCGTGGGTAAGCCTAATGCTCTGGCACACGCAGCCGCGCGCCGCGTTGTGGAATCCATGAGCGTGCCGTTCAACCCACTGTTTATCTATGGTGGCGTAGGTCTCGGAAAAACACACTTGATGCATGCGATCGCACACCAGATGAAACTCCACTGGTCTGAAAAAACCATTATGTACCTCTCTGCAGAAAAGTTTATGTACCAGTTTGTAAAGGCGTTGCGCTCCAAGGATACGATGCCCTTCAAGGACCAGTTCCGTTCCGTCGATGTTCTCATGATCGACGACATCCAGTTCATTTCCGGCAAGGAGTCGACGCAGGAGGAGTTTTTCCACACTTTCAACGCCCTTGTTGACCAGAACAAACAGATCATTATCTCCGCCGATAAGGCACCGAGTGACCTGGTGGGGCTGGATGAACGCCTGCGTTCCCGTCTGGCGTGGGGGCTTGTTGCCGATATTCATCCTTCAACCTACGATTTGCGTCTGGGTATTTTGCAAAGGAAACGGACTCTTCTGGGTGCCGAGGTGCCGGAGAGCGTTCTGGAATTCCTGGCGCTGAAAGTGACCAGCAATATCCGCGAGCTTGAAGGGGCGCTTAACCGAATCGTTGCTCATGCCGACGTATCCAAACAGGAAATCACGCTGGAGAGCACACAGGAGGTTTTGCAGGACCTGCTTCGTGCCCATGACCGTCGAATCACTATTGATGAAATCCAGCGCAAGGTAGCTGAACATTACAACTTGCGCCTGACCGATATGCATTCAGCGCGCCGTGCCCGTAACGTGGCTCGCCCGCGTCAGGTTGCGATGTATCTTGCAAAGCAGCTTACAGCGCGCAGTTTGCCGGAAATTGGCCGCAAGTTCGGTGGACGCGATCATACGACAGTTATGCATGCTGTGCGTAAAGTTGAAGAGCTTATTGAAGAAGATGCGCAAATCGCTCAGGATGTTGATGTGGTTCGCCGCGCCCTCACGGGTTGATAGTTTGAGTTTCAGAAGACGACTAAAAAGAGCCTTGCGGATTCTCCTTCCGGGGGCTCTTTCTCTTTGTGGGTAATGCAAATCTTGAATTTTGATTGTGGTCTATGCGGTTTCTATGCTTTAAAAGGGCATTATGAACAAACAGGAAATTACACAGCTTTATAACAAGCCCTTCATGGACCTGATCTATGAGGCGGCGAGCGTTCACCGTGCCAATCACGACCATCACGAGATGCAGATGTGCACCCTGCTCTCGATCAAAACCGGCGGGTGTTCAGAGGATTGCGGCTATTGCAGCCAGTCCATCCATAACAATGCGGATCTTGAAAAAGAGATTCTCATGAAAACCGATGAGGTGCTGGAGCAGGCCCGTAAAGCCAAGGAAGCAGGGTCTACCCGTTTTTGCATGGGTGCTGCCTGGCCGCGTGTTCTGGATGGTCGCGCTTTTGACCGGGTGCTGGAGATGGTGCGCGGGGTTTCATCTATGGGGCTGGAGTGCTGCACAACGCTTGGCATGCTGACGGAAGATCAGGCAATGCGTTTGAAGGAAGCGGGGCTGACGGCATATAATCACAATCTCGATACGTCCGAGGAATTCTATGACAAGGTTATTACGACCCGTACCTATCAGGATCGTCTTGATACGCTGGCCAATGTAGCGAAGGCAGGAATTTCTGCCTGCTGTGGCGGTATTATAGGCATGGGGGAGAGTAGAGAAGATCGCATTTCCCTGCTGCATACGCTTTCCAATCTTGATCCTCAGCCGGAATCGGTGCCGATTAATATGCTTGTGCCTGTGGCTGGTACGAAGCTCGAGAACGCACCAAGGCTTGATATCTTTGAGTGGATTCGGTGTATCGCTGTGGCACGAATCCTGATGCCCAAGGCTATGGTGCGTCTATCTGCCGGGCGTTTGCAGATTTCACGTGAAGCACAGGCGCTGGCTTTTATGGCGGGTGCGAACGCGATTTTCACGGGTGAGAAACTTCTGACCACACCCAATCCGGAAGAGGATTTTGACCGTACTTTGCTGGGTGAACTCGGCCTTAAACCAAGGACGCCGTATAAAGGCGAAGAAGATGTTTCAGGAAAAGCTGAAGCGGCTTAAGGAGCAGCACCGGCTGCGGGCTTTGAAGCTGCCACAGGGGATAGATTTAACCTCCAACGATTATCTGAACTTACGGGCGCATCCGCGTTTGCGTGAGGCGGCCCTGGAAGCTATAGAGAACGGCATCGATATGGGGGCAGGTGGCTCGCGCCTTTTGCGCGGACAAACGCGGTACCATGAAGCCTTAGAAGAGTATGCCGCCCGGCATTTCAACTCGGAAAAGGCGCTTTATTTCTCTACGGGTTTTCAGGCGAACTACGCGGTGTTTACTACGCTGCCATCGCGTCACGACATCATTATTTATGATTCGCTTATTCATGCCAGTGTGCGCGACGGTATGGCGGCCAGCCATGCCAAGACGGTGAAAGTGCCGCATAACAATGTGCAAGCATTTGAAGATGCACTGAAGCTTTCAAAGGGTAAAGCAGAGAGAATATGGATTGCCGTGGAATCGGTTTATTCGATGGATGGCGATGCTGCGCCGCTTCGTGAGCTACAGGCACTGGCGCGGGAATATGATGCCGTTCTTATCGTTGATGAAGCCCACGGGACGGGCGTTTGCGGGAAGAACGGTGCGGGCTTGAGCGCAGGACTTTCACAAGAAAACCTGATTACCGTGCATACATGCGGTAAGGCATTGGGCGTTGCAGGTGGTCTTGTTTGTGCTTCCGCTGATGTTATCGACTATATGATCAATGCGGCGCGGCCGTTTATTTTTTCAACAGCGCCACCACCGTTGCAGGCATTGCTTACCCTCGAATCCCTTAAGCTGGTAGAAGCTGAAGAAGGAGAATCGCGGCGAAACGCGTTGCAGGGGATTTGTAGCTACGTTGGCGGCGCTTTGGAAAACATAGGCGTAACTGTGCCGCGTATCGAAGGAAAGTTCAGCCATATCATGCCTGTTATTCTGGGTGACGACGCACAGGCGGTGCAAGTTGCCCGGCTGTTGCAGGAGGCCGGTTACGATATTCGCGCGATTCGTCCCCCCACCGTTCCGGAAGGAACATCCCGTCTGCGCCTTTCCTTGAATGCGGGCCTGACGCCGGAGATTATGAGTGATTTTCTGGCGAATCTGGCGCCGCATGTGCTAAAGAAAGCGGCATGAGTAAATCTTTTATTGTTACCGGCACCGATACGGGCATTGGCAAAACAGTGTTTTCTGCGGCTTTGGTTAAGGCGCTGGATGGGAATTACTGGAAACCCATCCAGTCGGGCATCGAAGGCGTGGTCGATACCAAGACCGTGCAGAATCTTACCGGGTTTAGTAATGATCGTTTTCTTCCTGAGAGCTATGTTTTAACACAGCCGCTCTCTCCCCACCGGGCAGCGGAACTGGACAGCGTGTCCATTGATATGGAGCGTTTGAGCAAGCCGCCGGAATCGGAAAAGCCGCTGGTTATTGAGGGGGCTGGCGGTTTGATGGTGCCGATTACCCGAAAGAATCTTCAGATTAACATGTTTAAAAAATGGGATGTGCCGGTCATTCTTTGTGCGCGTACGGGGCTTGGAACGATCAATCACACGCTGCTTTCGCTGGAGGCGCTCTGGGCACGGAACATGAAAGTGCACGGGCTGGTCTTTATCGGGCCGGATAACATTGATAACATCGAAACCATTGAAAAAATTTCAGGCGTAAAAGTGCTCGGGCATTTCCCGCAGCTTCCGGTGGTGAACAAAAACACTGTGCATCAGGCTTTTGACGAGCATTTCAGGATTGAGGATTTTTAAGATGAGCGCAATCTGGCACCCGATGACCCAGCACAAAATTTTCCCGGACATGATTCCGGTGGACAGGGCACAGGGTGTTTACCTGTTCACAAAAGACGGGCGCAGAATTCTCGATGGCATTTCAAGCTGGTGGCTCAATACACACGGGCATTGTCATTCAAAAATCGTTGAGGCCGTGCAGGCACAGGCGGCGAAACTCGATCAGGTTATTTTTGCCGGATTTACGCACGAGCCTGCCGAGAAGCTTGCAGAGAAATTGTTGTCCATGACAGGCGAGAAATTACAGCACGTGTTTTTTTCCGACAGCGGCTCTACGGCGATTGAGATTGCCCTTAAAATGGCGATCGGATATTTCGAGCAAACGGGTAATCCGAGGAAAAAAATCATCGCACTTCAGGGCGGGTATCATGGCGATACTTTCGGAGCGATGAGCGCGGGCGAGCGTAGCGTCTTTAATAAAATATACGAACCGTATCTATTCGATGTGGCGCATATTCCTTTTCCCGAAGGGGACGGCGCGAAGACGCTGAGCGCTTTTGAAGACATCCTTAAGGGCGGCGGTGTGGCGGCGCTTATCCTTGAGCCGCTGGTGCAGGGCGCTGCGGGCATGCGTGTTTATGCCCCGGCAGTTTTAAAGAGCCTTGCGGATTTATGCACGAAATACGGTGCGCTTTTGATTGCTGATGAAGTTATGACCGGTTTTGGGCGTACGGGCTCCATGTTTGCCTGCGATCAGGCAGACGTGACACCTGACCTTATGTGCCTGTCCAAGGGAATTACAGGCGGCTTCCTGCCGATGGGAGTGACGCTTGCCACGCGTGAAATTTACAATGCGTTTTATGATGAGGACCGCGCAAAGCAGTTTTTCCACTCAACATCGTTTACGGGCAATCCGCTGGCCTGCGCGGCGGCGAACGCGGCGCTGGAGATATGGGAGGAAGAGCCGGTGCGGGAGCGGATTCAAAACATTGCCGCGCGGCATGAAAACGCCGCGGAGAAATTCCGTAAACGCGAAGACGTGCTGGAGGTACGCACCAAGGGAACAATCTTTGCGCTGGATATCAAAGATACAACGGATGGTTATCTGTCAGGTCTTGGGCCGCTGCTCTACAACTATTTCCTTAAAAACGACATTCTCTTGCGCCCTATCGGTAATACGGTCTATATTCTGCCCCCGTATTGCATAAACGAAAGCGAATTGGAGAGAATCTATGAGCGCATCGGCCGATCCCTTGATTATATCCGGCATGAAGGAAAACAACGCGCGGCATGAGGCGCGTGTTCGCGGCTTTCTGGATGAGGTAGTGGCACAGCCACAGGTTCATGCGCGCTTTATGAACATGCTTTCCATGCTGGAACATATCGGTAGCCGCAAAATCATGCTTTCCCAAATGAACAGACACGATACGCTGGATCAGGATACGCTCCAGCATCTATCGGAAGAGGCGCGGCATGCTTATTTCTTCAAGCGCCATGCCGAGCGCGTTGCGGGGCGTGAGCTCAAAGGCTGGAGCGATGAAAACACGATGTGCCGCGTGCCGGCGCTGATGTATTTCGGACGCATGGATGCGGGGATTTCCCAAGATATCGCTCCTGCTGATTCTTACCCCTGGGTGTCGTTGATTATCGAGCTGCGCGCCTGCTGGCTTTATAATATCTACAACGAAGCCATCGAAGCGGCCGGCGTTCACCTGCCTTTAAAAAGCCTGATTGCCGAAGAGGATCATCATCTCGCCGAAATGTATGAGAATTGCGGCGGTGATTACGAGCGCCTGCGCAAGCTCAGCGCTTTTGAAACCGGGCTTTTTGAAACACTCTGGAACTACCTGGAAACCGAAACAGTTATTAAACAGGCAGCGTAAATCACAGTTGCCATTGTTTGACATAACTATAAAAGCATAGTATGTTCTTCTTTTAAGAAAGGACTATGTTTGGATGCCCGAACTCGGTTTAAGAGAAATTTGCAACGAAGCTGCAAAAGGTTTTGAGTTGCTTAATGCCGAAGATATTACGTCAGGCAAGGTGACGCGACTTGTTACACAGGCCCGCTATGCCTTTGTTCTTTTGGCGAGGGTCGCAGATTTTGATAACCATCAGATTGCTTTATTTTTACCCGGTTCTTCACATAAGTCGGTGTCAAACATTTTTAGCAGAGCTGTCCGATTATATGAAACTAATCCTGAGTTTAGAAATGGAGTACAGGATGTCTCAAAAAAACTGGGCCTTCCGCTTGCCTCGCCTACTAACGAATAAAGGTTATAAAACAGTTCTTTTACACCTTCCCATACGTTAAAACGCTTGCTAAACTGCGATTCCTTTAAACATTAATACTATTTTCGAGTGACAGGAAGTTTGCCCCATGAAATTGAGCATTGAGCGTGCCGCCCTTTTACGTTCCCTTGGCCATGTACAAAGCGTTGTAGAGCGCCGCAACACCATTCCCATTCTTGCGAATGTGCTGATGAAGGCGGAAGACGGCGTGCTTTCCCTTGCCACTACTGATATGGACCTTGAAATCAACGAATCTGTTGCCGCCAAGGTTTCCACGCCCGGCGCTACGACGGCACCGGCTCATACGCTGTTTGATATTATCCGCAAATTGCCTGATGGTTCCGACGTGCAGCTTTCGCTCAATAGCGAAGGAACGCAGATGACGGTTTCTGCGGGCCGTTCAAATTTTAAACTAAGCTGCCTGCCGACTGCCGATTTCCCTGAGATCGGCGCCGGAGAGCTTCCGACGAAGCTTTCGCTTCCTGCCGCTGAATTGCGCGCTTTAATTGATCGCACGAAATTCGCGATGAGCACGGAGGAAACCCGTTATTACCTGAACGGTATTTATATCCATGAAAGTGAACATGACGGAATTAAGGTGCTGCGCGCTGTGGCAACAGACGGTCACCGCCTTGCCCGCTTCGAAATGCCGTTGCCCGAAGGGGCAGCAGGGATGCCGGGTGTGATTTTCCCGCGTAAAGCCGTTGGTGAGCTGCGCAAGCTGATCGACGAGGCGGCGGATACGATCGAGATTTCCCTGTCCGAAAGCAAGGTGCGCTTTTCCTTTGATCATGTGGTGCTGACCTCTAAGTTGATTGATGGTACATTTCCTGACTACCAGCGCGTTATTCCTGAGGGGAACGATAAAATCGTCGAGGTTGATGCCAAAAACCTGACATCTGCGGTTGACCGCGTTTCCACGATTTCCGATGGCAAATCGCGCGCGGTAAAGGTGACGCTGCATGGTAAGCAAATGACAGTTTCCGCCAGCTCTCCCGAATCGGGAAGTGCTACGGAAGAGCTTGAAGTGAACGGCGATACCGATATTGAAATTGGCTTCAACGCTAAATATCTGCTGGATATTACATCGCAAATTACGGGCGAAGGGTGCCGCCTGACACTTGCCGACCCGGCCAGCCCAACCATTATCCAGGATAATGACGACCCATCCGCGCTCTATGTATTGATGCCGCTGCGGGTCTAACAGCGTTCAGGCTAACGAATAAAGCTCGGGCCCGTAAAAGGGCCCGATTTGTTTCTAGCTGCAGCTTGCCGTGCCGCCCTGATGCGTTGATTTTGTACAGCGGATATTTTTTACAAACATCGTGCCGTTATAGCAGTTCGATTCGGAAGAGTTAATCGCCGATGCTTGCTGGGTCAGCATTTGGCATTGCTGAAGGGAGTTTACGGGAACGAAGACTACTGCGTTGCCCGTCATAATCCACATATGCGTGGCGGGAATGATTTTCTCCTTCTTGCTCTGCGCCATGGCGGAAGTAAATCCGAATGAAATCACGCATATAACAATAAAAAAGCCTATAATGAGCTTTGTTTTCATGATGAAACCTCGCTACGTTGTTGTTAAGGGATGTGTAGGACTATATGGCATTTTTACGTACGCTGAAACTTCATAATTTCCGTTGTTACGCGCAGGCGGCTTTGGAGGGGCTCGAGTCCGGTCTGGTTGTGCTTTACGGGGCGAACGGAGCCGGGACGACTAATGTGCTGGAGGCTCTTTCCCTGCTGTCGCCGGGCCGGGGCTTGCGCAGTGCCAAAGTAATCGAAATCCAGAAGCAGGATGGCGGAGAGCCATGGGCAGTTTCCGCTGAGTTGCAAACCCGTTTTGGGCAGGACCAGCTCGGTACGGGGCTTGATTCGCAGGCGGGAAAGCGGGCTGTGCGCATTAACGGGCAGAATGCACGGGGGCAGGCGGAGCTTGCGGAATATCTTTCCTGTGTCTGGTTGACGCCGCAAATGGATCGCCTGTTTCTCGATTCCTCCGCGCACAGGCGGCGCTTCCTTGATCGCCTGATTTTTGCTTTCGACCCGGGACACTCCGGCCGGACTCTGCGGTATGAAAACGCTATGCGTCAGCGTTCCCGCCTGCTTCAGGACGGAAAGGGCGATCCGTCATGGCTTGCGGGGCTTGAGGCGCAGATGGCGGAGACGGGTGTGGCGATTGCGGCGGCACGGCTTGAATTTATCCAGCGGTTGCAGGCGGCCTGCGACCGTCATGTTTCGGAATTTTTCCCACGGGCGTTACTATCGCCGCGCGGTACACTTGAGGAACTGTTGATGCAGGCACCGGCATTGGAGGTTGAAGGAATGTTCGCTTACCAGCTTGCGCAATCGCGCGGGGTGGATATGAAGACCGGTGGGGCGGCGACAGGGCCCCATAAAGCCGACTTGTTCGTGAAATATGCCGATAAAAACATGCCGGCGGATCAATGCTCGACCGGGGAGCAAAAGGCACTTCTTATCGGTGTTGTTCTGGCCCACGCAAGGCTGATTGCGGCGGAGCGCGGCGCGCCTCCGCTTTTACTTCTCGATGAAGTGGCCGCCCACCTGGATGAAACGCGCCGCAGCGCCCTGTATGATCTTCTGGAGGAGCTTGGCGGACAGGTGTGGCTGACCGGCACGGATGAAAACCTTTTCACTGCTATCAGGGGAAGGGCGCAGTTTTTTGAGGTGCGGGAGGCGAAGGTGCTCGCCGATAAAGAATTAGATGCAATTGCGGGCGTGATTTAGAATGGCTTGAGCTGCTTCTTGCGCCGAAAGATCACTCACATCCAGTGTTAATTCGTTTTTGTCGCCAGTATTTATAATAGTGTATTTCTGAGAGTTTTCTAAAGGTGCGGCGGGATTTATGTCTTTCATTCTTTGCCTGCGATCAGGCATGACAATTCTTTTTTCATTTTCTGTGATGCTGATTGTAAGACGTATTGGGATAAAAACACTTTTTCTTTCCAAGGCCCCGGCCTGTACCTCTCGAAACCATACGCAATCATCTTCATTCTCATTAAACAAGCAGTTTGTAAGAACAAAATTATATTCTCTAGGCGATATATAAACGATTGTATCGAGTACGGCCCCCCATATTTTTCCAACATTCTCCCATACGCTATGGGGTAAAGGGCTTTTGCCATCCTGTTTTATCAAGCTAAAGATAGGGTTGTTGACCAGGTGGTTATCGACGAGCTTAAAGTCTTCCTGTCTGCAAATTTCTTTGGCTATAGTATATTTTCCTGTGCCGGGATAACCAATCAAGTATAAAATAACATTTTTCATGACTGGAATTCTTTCAGCAGCGTAAGGACCAGATCATTCTCTTCAGGCAGTCCGATGGACAAGCGGATGCAGTGCTCTGTTCCGGGTTTGTCCGAAAAATCGCGGATGATAACGCCGCGCGATTTGGCAAAATCGCAAAAGCCTTCGGCGTCTTCCATTTCCACCAGCAGGAAATTGGCATCAGACGGGTAAACGGTTTTCACGCTTTTAAATCCCGACAGGGCCGCTTTTATACGGTCGCGCTCAGTGCGTAACTTCTGAATGTTTTTCATCGCCAGCGGACGGATATCGTCCGATAATACATGCAGCGCCGCTTTAACAGAGGCGCGGGGTAGGGGATAGGCATCCAGCCCCTTGCCGCGTACCAGCGCGATAAAATCATCATCGGCGCACAGCATCGATCCCATTCGCATGCCTGCCAGGGCATAAGATTTTGAAAGCGTGCGCAGGATAATCATATTGGGGTGCTCCGCTAGAACATCCGTAAGGCTGGGTTCGTCGGTAAACTCAATATAGGTTTCATCGACGATGACGGCGGCTTTTCCTTCCGCCGCCTTGCAAATTGTCAGAAGGTCCTCGCGCGGGAAAAGGTTGCCCGTGGGATTGTTGGGGGAGCACAGATATACCAGCTTCACTTTTTCGAGCTGCGCGGTAATCCCCTTCACATCAAGGGAAAACACACCATCTTTTTTCAAAAGCGGCACTTCCACCACACCGGCAGGCATTGCCTTGCCATTTACGCCGTACATGCCGAAAGTCGGCGGGCAGGTCAGTACGGCATCTTTGTGTGGTTCGCAAAAAATCTTGGTCAGGACGGCAATGGCTTCATCGGCGCCGCGCGTGGCCGCGACCTGGTTTTCCTTTACACCATAGGTTTTTGCATAGGCAGCGAGCAGCGCAGGGGGCTGGGGTTCCGGGTAACGGTTAAAATCTTCCAGCCCGGGCAGTGCGTAAGGGTTTTCATTGGCATTCAGGTAAATGTTACTTGCGTTTTTGCCTGCCTCCATCCCGGCGGAAACATATCCCTTAAGGGCCAGTAAATGCGGGCGGATCAGGTTTTCTAATGCTTTGTTCATGGCTTAGAAGTAAGCTGTTTCCAAACTTAAAAACAAGCGTAATTTTTCATGGTGGATTTTCTTTGGGTGGGTTTGGCGGTTTTTGCCGCGATAGGCAGTGCGGGAATAGGGCTGGTTAACCAGTATTTCCGGCACGACGGTTTGACGATGGCCGTTCTTAATAAGTTTTTTCAGGCGCTGTTTGTCCTGCCTGTCGTGTTAACGATAAAATGGCCGGATAATCCCCTTTTTTACGTCTTTGTCTTTTTTACGGCCATTCTGGCATTGTATACGGATACCCGTATATTCAACATAGCCGCACGTTACGGTGGCGGGATGGTCTCGCGTGTTTCCCCGCTCTTCGTGCCGCTGGTTTTCCTGATCTGGCTTATTATCAAACCGGATTTATTTTTCTTCTACCTCTCGCAACCGTTTGTTTTTGCGGTGACAGGGCTTTCTGTGGCAGGGTGTGCTTTTTTCGCTACGATTTTATCACGCTGCGAGATCAGCCGCCGGGCGCTGCGGGAAATTGCGCCGGTTTTGGTTTTGATGGCCGCCGTAACCCTTTTTAACAAGCTTTCCATGGATTCCTCGGGTCTTCATGCCGGTGTTTATTGTTATATCTTCGTTCAGGGAC
>CAZBNG010000044.1:0-16867 GCA_964493095.1 uncultured Pseudobdellovibrionaceae bacterium | reverse complement strand
TCGTTATCCGCCGATTTAATGGGCTTGGCTAAATGCCCGCCGCGCAGTTGAAAGAAACGACCATGAACCCGAAAACGCGCACGCTGGTCCGTGTCACCCTTCCCGATGCCATCGCAGCGCTGGGCCTAACATCCGAACTTGGCGCGGACCTTGAGAACCCGCCGCCCAATCCGCTGCACGAGGTGGACGATCTCGTGGATCGCCTGATGGGCAAAAACGCCGATGCGCGTTTTAAATTCATACAGGACAACGCCGAATTCGCACAGGATATAGACGTATAGAATTTTCTCGCCTATTGTCTTTGCGCAATGCGCATACGGTATATCTTATTATTTCTGATAATCATCGGATTAGGGGCCGCCGCCGCGGCCACGGCCTTTATTGCCCTGCCCGCACGTCTGGAAAAAACCGCCAACGCTTTGCTGACCGATCTGGGGGCGCAGAATTTTGAGCATATCCGGTCGCGCTATAAGGACGGCTCGCTTCTTTTTTCCAATATCGACCTTGATGAAAAAGGGTTTAGCTCCATCCAGCGCATACAGATTCCCTATTCGTGGCTCGACAGCTTTAACCCGGGATTGCCGCGCCTTACGGTTTACGGCCTGAACCTGACCGGAACGATAGATAATAACGGCAATATTGCCATAGACGGGTGGAGCGCCGCCAAAACATGGGCCAAAATTTTCAAACTCCCGGCGGCAAGCGTGGAATTTAAAAACGGTAAAATCGACCTGATATCTGAAAAATTCGGCGGCATGATGGTCCGTTTTGACGGCCAGATGAGCGCTGGGAAAGGCGGCGGTAAAATATTCGACCTGCAACTGGAGGGGCAGCAAAAGCAGCTTTCTTTCAGCGCCAAGGCGCACGGGCAGGTGTTCGCCGCCGACAACGCGCAAATCGACATCGAGATACTGGACGGCAAATGGGACCTCGCCCCGGTAAAAATATCCCGCGCCTCCGGCAACGCCACATATATTCAGGCGCCGGGCGTGGACCCTACGTTAAACGCCCAGATCAACGCGGGCGCCGCCAACATCCACGGCATACCGTGGCAACAGGTAAACATTACGGTGGAGAAAGCCGGATATCCGGCCACGCTTAACGTGTACGCGGCGGGAAAGGCGCTGGGTCAGGAGGAGATAGAAGCGGGTCTTTCCTACGCCCTGGATAAACAGGGAAAAGAGCTGGGCGGCCATCTTTATGCCCCCGATACGGCCAGACTGCTGGACTATCTGGCCCGGCACGGTATGCGGCTGTTTAAAAAAACGCCGGCCTGGCTTGAACACGTTGCCGCCCCCACGCTTATGTATAAATTGCTCGATGACGGCAGCATAGAATTCGAAGTTACGGACGCGGGCCAAAGCATCGAAGCAAAAGGGACATTCAAAAAGGCTCAGGACGGAAGCATATCGGGGAAATTTACCATGCCCCCGGCCTTCCTTGAAAACATGGGCGATATTCTCAGGCGCGGCAACGCGACATTATCGGGAAACTTCACCCAAGCCCCCGCACCGCCGGACGATGACGCGGCCTATCCCGAGATCAAGGGCGACATGACCCTGAAAATCACCGACGGGGAATGGCGCTTTGGCAATCTGCGCTTTGAAGACGTGCGCGTTACTCTCCCCTATTCCGGCCTGCAGGCGCCCGAGACGCAAAAACCCGCCGAAGCCGGGTTCAACCTTCCCCTGGACGGAAAAATAAAGCAAAAAGGTACGGCCCTGATATCGCACAAACTGGGAAGCGCGCCCGTTATCCGGGACGCGAAATGGGAAATTTTCGACGGAATGCTGGAGGCGAAAGCTCCCGATAACGGCGAGGCAACAGTCAATATAACCTCTGTTAATCTTCAGCAACTTTCCGACGCCCTGAATAAAAAAGGCGTTCTTATTACCGGGCAAATGAAAGGGACCCTGCCGCTGGCCGTGGAAAAAGGGAGAACCGTCATAAAAGACGGCGTTCTTTCCTCCATGAACGGGGGCATCATAAAATTTGCGCCAAAGAAAATTCCGGCTTTTCTCAAGGGTGACGATTTGCGTTATGAGGTCGTGCTGGAGGCCCTGAAAAACTATCACTACGATAATTTTGAAATCAAATTAAGCGGACCGGTTGATGACGAAGTCGATGTGATTTTAAGCGCGCAGGGCAAAAATCCCGGCCTGTTCAACGACCGCCCGGTGGCGATCGACCTGAAATTCAAGGCATCCCTGCCCGCCATATTCGAAAATATGATGAAACCTCAAAGCCCGAAATAATATTTGGCCATTGCGGTAAAACAGCCCCACATAATCAGGACAAGCGGCACGCCGGCCTTCAGGAAATCCCTGAACCTGTAGTGCCCCGGCCCCATAACCAGAAGGTTGGTCTGGTAACCGATGGGAGAGGCAAACGAACAGTTCGCGGCAAAAATAATGGTGATTGCAAACATATAGGGCAGATTGATATGCAGATCCTCGGTGCCCGGCAGGTTGGCCGCAATGTTCATTGCAATGGGCGTAAACAAAATGGCGCAGGCGTTGTTGGTCAGGATGTTGGTCGAAACCGCGACGAGAATAAAGAGAATGGAGACGATCACCAAAGGCGTATCCGCAAACGGAAGGTGCAAGATAGCATTGGCAACAAACTGCGCGCCGCCCGTCACCTGCATCGCCGTTCCCAGGGCAAGCATCGAACCGACCAGAATAAATATCTTGCGGTCGATCGCGCGCGTCGCCTGGCGGATATTCAGACACCCGGTAATAATCATCAGAACGGCCCCGGCAATCGCCGCGACCGGAATTGACAGGATATTGAACGCCGCCACCAGGATGACGCCCAGGAAAATCCCAGCCGCCAGCGGCGCCTTGCGCGGCACCGGCATATCGCGTTTGGACCCGGACAGCACGATAAAATCGCTGTTATCGCGCAACGCATCGACCTTGCTGCGCTCACCCGCCACAAGCAGGACGTCGCCCGGCTCCAGCCGGATGCGCCCCAGCCGCCTGCGTACAACCCGCGCGCGGCGCTGAATTCCCAAAACGATCGTGCCGAACTGCCGCTGGAAATTCGCATGATCCAGAGTCATGTCCAGCATCCTTGAAGCGGGGGTGATCATAATCTCCGCCAAAACCCTCGTTTCCGCGCTTCGCGCTTCCGATTTCGGTCCCCCGCCGTCCTTCTCCTCATCGTTTTGCGCCTGCCGCTCCAAAATGGCTTCCTCTTCTTCGGAAAGCAGGAAACCGGGATACTTGGACAAAATTTCCGTAAGCGCCTCACGAGAAGCCGCAACGATCAGAATATCCCCCGCCTCGATTTTATATCCCTCGAAAGGCGGCAATATCAGGTGCCCTCCGCGCTGTATCAATTTCACGTTTAAATTATACAGCTCCGGGAACTGCCCTTGCTGGCATTCCATGCCGATCAGCTTGCTGTCGGCGGTAATGTCCATTTCCGCCACGAACTCTTTTTCGTTATCGACAAGCCCGCGGGCCATCCGCATACGGTCTGGCAAAATACGCGGCAAAACCAAAAGTACGTAGACGAAACCGGCCGCCGCCAGCATGGAACCGGGAACGATAAAATCGAAAAACTGCAGCGGCTTGTACCCGAGATCGACCATGGTACTGGAAACAAGAAGGTTCGTCGAAGAACCGATCAGCGTCATCATGCCGCCCAGAATGGCGACATAACTAAGCGGGATCATAAGCCTGCTGTCGGAAACTCCCGTCGAAGCGGCGAGCGCCTGCACAATCGGAATGGCAATAATAACAAGCGGCGTATTATTGAGAAACGCGCTCATCAGCATAATAAAGGCAAGGATTCCTATCACCGAAATCCATGCGAAACGCCGCGACTGCGCCATGAATACATTGGTGACGACTTTAAGCGCGTCACTGTGAATAATCGCCTGCCCCATAACCAGCAACGCCAGAACCGCAATCAGGGACGGATTGGAAAAACCGGCCAGTAAAGAGGCAGGGCTTAGCTGGTTAACGCCGTTCTCACCGGGGATCGGGAAAACCTGCCCGAAAATCAGCAAAACCGTAAGCAAAGTGACGCTTGTAATCTCCAGAGGCGCCCTTTCGCGCACAAACAGAAAAACCGCCACAACGGTAAGCACCAGAACAAACCACATATGAAAGCCGATATCGGCCGCAATTGTAACCACTTAAGCGTCACCTTTGTTTTGTTGCACCGCACCAGTCAAAATTACTCGCGCCCCGTATAATCACGCAAGCCCGAAGTTTCAAACTCGCCTAGATTTTTCAGCCCGATCCGGAAAAGAATTTCCGTGCTGTTGTCCCCTGACGCTTCATTGGTAAGCTTTCTTTCCGCCGTGACCGTCCATGAAACGCACTGCCCGAAATGGTCCAACCCGACATAAGCCTCCCGCAGACCCTGATCTTCCCCAAGGTCGTGCGTAGCCCCCACCCTGGCGCGCCAGTCCTTTACGATATAATAGCCCGCATCCGCACGTATTTGCTCCCTGCTTTCATTAATCCCGGTTCCCTCAAGAGCCTTCGCAAACAGGTAACGCGACCCCACGTAAAAACGGTTCCAGTCCGCGCTCGCGTCCACTTCATGCCGCTGGGAGGAAAGGTTGCGGCTGGCGAGCTGGAAGCGATAATCAAGGCTGTAAATGTCTTTATACTGCCCGGAAACCTGGCCGACGATATCGGATTCCTGACGGTCCAGCCCCGAGCCCTGCGGGAAAGGATTGTCGTCATCGTCAAAACGGTAGCTCTGCCCCAGAAACAGGTTGAGCTGGCTGCCGTCAAACCCGTAAAGCCCGGTTTTCATACCGTAAGTCACATGCGATTTATCCTCCAGGCGGTCTATTCCGGGAAAACGGCTTGGCTCGAAAATATTGCTGGCGTCAATCTGCACGTCCTGACTGTCTTCATTGGGAATATCGTCGTTCACATCGACATTCGGCGCGCTCGTAACCGCGACAATAGGTTCGATCCGCGCCTGATATGTCTCGGCCGTCTTGATCATGGGATAGCTGGCCTGAATATGGGCCTGCGGAAATATACGCGCTTCCGTGGTGTCGCGGCTGCGCCCCGACCCGGAAAACGCGATATCCCTGTCGCGCGTGTTGTATAAATCCCCCTGCAGCGTTGTATCGACCGAGGTCACGAGGCCGAAATCCGAAATCAGCCGCTTTTGCCAGCCCGCCTTGACGCTCGCGCGGTTCACGTCCTGTTTGTCGCCGCCGCGCTGCAGACCCAAAAACGAATTTTCAAGGCTCCACCGCCCGCCGATAAGCGGCACTGAATCAGGCTCGCCCATGAAATTGGCCACAAGTTCCGGAAGCACGTCCGGCTGGTCTTCCTGCGCTTCGCGCACACGGACATCCTGAAAGGACAACAACCTTGCCGCGGCGTAATTCCTGCCGGAAAAGCGCTCGGCATATATTTCGTTTTCAAGAACGTCTTCACTGCTGAAATCGTATTGCCGCAAATACCGGTCATCCGAGGCATGCTGGATATTGACCCCGGCACGCCATTTATTATTAATGTCCCAAAGCCCTTCGCCAAATATATGGCCCCGGAATTCCTTTTCCTGCGCAACCCCCTTCGTATCGTCACGTTTGGATTCCGTCGCGCTGCCGTTGAGTTTCAACGAAGCGTTCCCCCAGCGCTGGCGCCATTCCGCTGTGGCTACGGGGTCTTCATCCGTATAAAAAATCGCGCCCAGGGTCGCATCCTTATCGGGCGCGATTGCCCAATAATATTTCATGTCCAGCATGCCGCCGAGATCGCTCTTATAACCGAGGGAAGGCGCAAGAAAGCCGCTCTTGCGGTCAATTGTCCCGTCGGCATGAGAGAAATAAGGCACATAGGCCACCGGCACGCCGTAAACCTCGAACCGGGCGTGAGTATAGGAAATGCGGTGTTCTATTTCATCATGCGTGACCTTCGCGGCCTTGATTTGCCACACCGGATCGGCGTCAAGATCCTCCATACAAGGCTCGCACGGCGTATAGCGCGCGCCGCGCATGATCGTTTTCGTCGCGTTCCGTCGCTCGCCTTCCCGGGCGGAAAAACGCGAACCGTCCACAAGGAAGGATTGCAACCCTTCGACAAAACCGTCTTTCAACTGGTCTTCAAACTCAACCTCGTCAGCAAGGTGAACATCGCCGTTTATATCCGTTAATGAAACACTTCCCCGCCCGACAACCTTGTCCTGCGCAAGGTTATAGCTCACTTCTTCAGCCGTTAACGTGCGCCCGGCCTGTTTTAAAACCACATGCCCGCGCGCCGTTATAACCTGACCGCCCTCATCGTAATAAAGCTCATCCGCCTGAAGGTCGACAGGTTCCTGATCCTGCGCGCCATCCAGAGCGGGCGCCTGATCATCCCGCATGGCGTCTTCCCGGGAACTTTGGCGCGGCGGCACCAGCGACACAGGGGTGAGCGGCTGGGGCGTGGAAGAAGGAGGAACGGGCTCCGCAATAATATCGTTAAAACTTCTGGATGGCGTCTCTTCTTCAGCGGCCTTCATCCCGGCTTCGATAATCTCGGCAGGTTTCGATCGCGGAACAGCCGGTTCTTTATGAACGGCCTGCTCGGCGGCCTGCTGCTGTTTCAAAGCCTGTTCATCCCTGTATTCCTGCCAGTTCCCCGTCAGATACTGGGCATTGGCCGAAACAGGGGCGAAACACACCGAACACACCGTCAGACACGGCAACGCCACGCCAAGCGTAATCAGGCTTGTTTTTTGAAAGTTATGGGCCACGATCTTAGACATGAAACTCTTTATATGCTTAAAGAAAAAAGCATAGAAGAGTTATCCGGGCAAGTCCACCAAAGGGGCGGAAAGGAAAACCAATAAACCACAGAAAAGAGCCGCTTTATTTTTGCAGGAAAAAGGCGGGAACCTCTTCGCCGAACCCTTCGGTGGATTTTTCGTCCTTATTTTGTTTTTCAGGATTTTGTTTTTTTGGTAGTTTCTCAACCGTACCGGTCTTTTTACGGCGTGTTTTATCATCCGTCTCTTCGCGCTTGCGCGCCCTGGATGAATCTTTTTTGCGCTCCCCTTTGTCTTTAGGCGCAGCTTTTTCAGGCGCGGCTTTTTCGCCTTCGCCGCCGGGGCGGCTTCCTTTAAACCCGTCTATGGTTTCCACGGGAATGCTTTTTTCGATCAGCTTTTCAATCGCCTGCACGTATTTCAGCTCGTCCTTCGTGGCCAGCATCCACGCCCGGCCCTTTTGCCCGGCGCGGCCCGTGCGGCCGATGCGGTGAACGTAGTCATCCGCGCTCATCGGCACATCGTAATTCAGAACGTGGGAAAGCCCCTGTACGTCAATGCCACGCGCGGCAACGTCGGAACATACCAACAGCGCGACCTCCCCGGCCTTGAATTCCTCAAGGGTTTTGGTACGGGCGCTTTGCGCCATATCGCCGTGCATTTCCTTGGCGGCGTAATTGCGGCTTTGCAGGAAGCGCGTCAAATCGCCGATATCGCGCTTACGGTTGCAAAAGATAAAGGCATTTTTGACATTTTCATTCTGGATAATCCGGTCAAGGATTTCGCGCTTCTGGCGTTTATCCGTCCAGACGATAAACTGCTCCACGGTTTTGGCCGGGGACGCGGGCGGCGCCACGGAAACCTCGCGCGGATTGGAGAGGTATTTTTCCGTCAGCTTTTTAATTTCCGGGGGCATGGTTGCGGAAAACAGCAGGGTCTGACGTGTAAAAGGCAGGACGGAAACGATTTTATCGATATCGGGGATAAACCCCATATCGAGCATGCGGTCCGCTTCGTCGATCACGAGAATTTTTATATCATTGAGCAAAATGCGCCCGCGCTCGAACAGGTCCAGCAGACGGCCCGGCGTGGCGATCAGCACGTCAACACCGCGCTCCAGCTTTTTAATCTGCTCGTCCATCGAAGTGCCGCCGGTCAGCAGCGCCATGGAAAGCTTGTGATATTTACCATAGGTATCAAAATTCTGCGAAACCTGCGCCGCCAGCTCCCGCGTCGGGGCAAGGATCAGGGAACGCGGCATGCGCGCCTTGGCACGGCCCCCGGCGAGAATTTCGATCATCGGCAGTGTAAAGCTCGCCGTTTTTCCCGTTCCCGTTTGCGCCAGGCCCACAAGGTCGCGGGTCATGAGAATATGGGGAATTGCTTTTTCCTGAATGGGCGTGGGCGTATCGTAACCGCAATCCTCGATGGCCTGTAACAGGTCGTCGCTAAGCCCTAAATCTTTAAATTTCATATATCTTTGCTATATTTTCTGTTGGCAGATTGAATTATTGTTCCTGCGAACAAGGTTAGTATAGTAAAAAACAAGAGAAATCAATAGATAGGGCAGGAAAACACACCATGCGCGTCGCCTTCCAGATGGATCACCCCGCAGAGCTTCACTACAAAAAGGACAGCACCTTCGTTCTGGCGCTGGAAGCGCAAAAGCGCGGGCATGAGTTATTTTACTACGATCCCGGCACGCTGGCGCTGGCAAACGGCAATGTAACCGCCGATTGTGCACCCGTTTCCTTTCGCCGCGAACCGGACAATTATTTCACGCTGGGGGAATTTTCCCGCGCCGCTTTAACGGATTTTGACCTGATCCTGATGCGGCAGGATTTCAACGACCCGCTTTCCTATAATGCCATTACCCATATTCTGGAGCACATCACGGACCGCGTTCTGGTGCTCAACGACCCGGCGGGCGTCCGGGAGTCCCCGGAAAAAATCCTGATCACCCATTACCCGGACCTTGCGCCCAAAACCCTGATTACACGCGACCGGGAACAAATCCAGGAATTTTTCGGGCAGCAGGGCGATATTATTATCAAACCGCTGAACGGGTTTGGCGGTAATGACATTCATCACGCCCAAACAATCGATGATCTGGCGCGCATTTGTGAAGAAATGGCGGCAAACCACAGCGAACCTTTTGTGGTGCAGGAATTCCTGCCCGCCGTCGCGCAGGGAGATAAACGCATTATCGTGGTGGAGGGCGAGCCGATCGCCGCGCTTAACCGTATCCCCAAGGATGAGAATTCCCGCGCCAATCTGGCACAGGGCGGCAAGGCGGCCAAAGCGGAGATTACCGGTCATGAACGTGAAATTTGTAAAATATTGCAACCCGAGCTTATCCGGCGCGGGCTGGTGTTTGTCGGGCTGGATGTTATCGGCGGAATGGTAACGGAGATTAACCCGAAATCACCGACGGGACTTCAGCAAATATACGAATTCGATGGAATTAAATGCGAAGAAGTCATTTGGGATGCCTATGAGAAAAGATATGAAGACTTTAGAAGAATCCACTGAGTTTAAACCGAAATTCGATGATAAGGGCCTGATCACCTGTGTCACAATAGAAGCAGATACGGGTCATGTGCTCATGGTGGCGCATATGAACGGCGCGGCGCTGGAAAAAACCCTTGAAACCGGGGAGATGCATTTCTGGTCGCGCAGCCGCGGCGAACTCTGGCACAAGGGCGCCAGCAGCGGCCAGATTTTAAAACTGAAAGAGCTGCGCGTGGATTGCGATCAGGACTGCCTTCTGGCCTATGTCACGCAACCGCAGGAAAAAGGCGCGTGCCACACCGGGCGGCATAGCTGTTTTTACCGCCGCGTTTCAGGCAAAAATACGCTCGAATTTATCGAAGAATAATTTAACACGGAGGTCACGAAGACCACGGAGATTTTTATTTTTGTCATCCCGGGCTTGTCCCGGGATCCATTCATCAGCTTTGCCACGGTTTAAGGAATGGATTCCGGCATTCGCCGGAATGACGTTTTATTTAAGCGCCTCCGTGCGCTCCATGTTTAAAATTTAATGATCGCCATGATCGTGCACCGCTTCTGAATGCGCCTCAAGCTCATGCATTTCATGCTGGTGCGCATGAATGGCGTCCTGAATATGCGAATTGCGGTGAAACCCGAAATAAACGCCAAGATTAACAACAAAAAGCAACGTCGCCGCCTTCAGGATCAAATTGGCGCCGCTCTTTCTTTTGGGGGTGCACCCGCCGTGGTGGCAATGCTCGTGATGGGAATCCAGCTTCAGACTAATCCAGTGTAGCGCCCAGCCCAGAACGATAACCGTGCCCGCAAGCCCGATCATCGGCAGTTCCCATTTATGCATGACGTCATGCAC
Organism: uncultured Pseudobdellovibrionaceae bacterium; assembly: GCA_964493095.1. Taxonomy (GTDB): domain Bacteria; phylum Pseudomonadota; class Alphaproteobacteria; order Micavibrionales; family Micavibrionaceae; genus CAYXSX01. The sequence goes on along the minus strand of CAZBNG010000044.1, from coordinate 6,771 downwards.
ACTCTGGAGCCAGTAAGGCATCGCGCCGATCATGCCCAGCCCGGCCAGCATGCTCACCACGCTGAACACGGTCGGCAGCACGCAGCAAAACACATGGCTGGCTTCTGACAAAATAATTGCCGAGCTCATCCATTTCTGGATTTTATGGATTTTCCGCGCTTTAGCTGTATTCGCTGTATTCATCGTGGCAATCTATCCGCGCCCGCGATAAGGCGCAACATTTTGTTCAGGGATCCAGACATTTTCCGGCGCGACACCCGTCTGGTAAAAAACATCAATGGGAATGCCGCCGCGCGGGTACCAGTAACCGCCGATACGCAGCCATTTCGGCGCGATAAAATCGGCGATACGCCGCGCGATGGAAACGGTGCAATCCTCGTGGAACGCGCCGTGGTTTCTAAACGCGCCTAAAAACAGCTTCAGCGATTTGCTCTCCACCAGCCATTCACCGGGCACATAATCGATCACAAGATGCGCGAAATCCGGCGCGCCCGTAATCGGGCAAAGCGATGTAAATTCCGGCGCGGTAAAACGGACATTATATTCCACATCCTTTTGCGGATTAGGAACGCGCTCCAGCTCCGCTTCTTCCGGGCTGGCGGGCAGCGGCGTTTTCTCACCAAGCTGTTTCAGGTCTTTGTATATATCTGCGCTCATTATTCTTTCCCTTCTCGTCATTGCGAGGAGCGTAAGCGACGCGGCAATCTTTTTTTAGCGTATAAGATTGCTTCGCCTTCGGCTCGCAATGACGACAAAAATCAAACCCCTCTCTGATTACCCCAGATCATCACATGCAGCTGGGGCAAAACCGTGGCTTCAAACCAGCCGTCTTTAGTTACCTGTTCCGACAACCAGAGTAATCTGGATTGCAAACCCGTAATGTCAACCGCGCCGCTCACACTGTGATTGCCGGGCTGGAGATAAAGCGGCAGATGCGGATAACGCCGCGTGCGGGCATAATCATAATCATCCTGATCAAAAACAACGATTTTTAAAGCAATTTCAGTATGTTTCCCTACATTCTTAAGACATTCATCGAACTTTTTCCAGTCCGTTTTCATCGCGCTTGAGGGTGGTTTCGGGCTCAGCGTGAGCAGATCGAGGTCATTGAACCATTCCTGCGCCACAGACCCCTGTGTCTCCAGTGCGAATTTATACCCCTTCTCATGGCCCAGCCGGATCAATTCCCCAAGCGGCTGGATAGCGGGGTTCCCCCCGGAGAGCGATACCATCAGCGGTTTTCCGCCGGAAAGTGTTTCCACCTGCGCCATGATGTCCACCGCGCTCATAGGTTTCCATTCGTGGCGGAATTCGCTATCCACGGCATGCGGTGTATCGCACCATGTGCATCGGTAATCGCAACCGCCCGTGCGCACAAACACTGTTGGTTGCCCGATCAGCGCGCCCTCCCCCTGAATTGTGGGTCCAAAAATTTCACTGATGCGGATCGTTTCCTGTGTCATTTTTTTCTGCTTTTCCCGCGCAAGCGGGAATCTTTTTCCGTTTCGCAAAGATCCCCGCCTTCGCGGAGAAGACAATTATTTTAAGGTTCGTGCTCTATGGCTCATATCTCGCCCATGTCTTGGGCGTTTCGGAGACACTGACGGCGCTGACCTCGGGCCACCGCGCCTTGCACCAGTCGTAAAAATGACGCGCCAGTTTTTCCGCCGTCGTTTCATCGTCACCCAGCACCTCATTCAAATGACGGTGGTCGATTTCCTCATCGATATAGACCTTAAGCGCATCAAGCTCTCGGTAATCGCGGACAAATCCGGTTTCATTCAGCCCCTTAGCCGATAATTCCACCCGCACGATGTAATTATGCCCGTGCAGGCGCGAACAGGGGTGATCCTCGGCCAGCCCGTGGAGCTGATGCGAGGCGGAAAAATGATATTCCTTGGTTATTTTAAACATTTTACATCTCCCGCCCTAACGCTTGTTTTTATGGCCACTGGCCGCCGCCCGTTCACAGGCGCCGATCCAGTACTGGGTATCTTCGTAAACCGTGGGATCTTCCAGCCCCGCCAGATGGAAAGCCTCCTGCCGCTCCACGCAGGTGCCGCAGCGCCCGCAATGAATTTCCCCGCCCTTGTAACACGACCATGTTTCATCAAACGGCAGGCCTAGCGCCGCCGCTTCTTGCGCAATATCCGCCTTGTCCTTGTGCAGGAACGGCGTATAGAGCTCTATATCCGCGACATCGGCCAGCGCGTATTTCTGCATGCGGTCAAAGCTTTCGACAAAAGGCGGGCGGCAATCGGGGTAAATAAAATGGTCCCCGCCGTGAACCGCCGTGGCAACCGCCTGCGCATGACGCGAAGCCGCCAGCCCGTAAGCGATGGTCAGCATGATCGCGTTGCGGTTGGGCACGATGGTGATTTTCATCGTTTGCTCGGCGTAATGGCCGTCGGGCACCTCGACATTATCTGAATCCGTCAGGGCACAGCCGCTGAGCAGCGCGCCGATATGCGCAATATCGATGATTTCATGAAAGACACCGAAACGCTGCGCCGCTTTGGCGGCAAAATCCAGCTCTTTCTTGTGGCGCTGGCCGTAATCAAAGGACAGGAGCCCGATAAGCTCGCGCTCCGGGTCATTCGCAACTTTATACGCCAGTGTGGTGGAATCCAGCCCGCCGGAGCAGACAACCAGTGTCCTGATGGGTGTAGCCATTTGTTTTTCCTTGTTTTCGCTATTCAGACCTAAGATCAGGGTTTTTATCCATTCTGCGCTAGTCAAATTTTTGTCTATGGGCTTGAAAAATGTGCCGGAACTAGTGGGCTAATTCCTAACATTTTGAAAGTTCATAGACAAAAATTTGCAGCGCCTTTCCAAGGTTCTAAAATAAAACAAAAATTCCCGCGTTTTATTCGTTTTAATATGCTGGCATGTCATAAACGAATAAAACTTGTCCTTTTTCTATTATTTTCGAACAGAATTGTATAAAAACCCTAATCTTAGGTCTCAGCCGGGTAAGGTCTGCGACCGGCTGCGCGGCCTTTATAACGCCGAAGCGCTTTGAAAATCAAGGTTTTGTTTAAACCGCCGCTTTTTGCGCGTGCGCCATGGCGTAGGAGGCATCTTTGATATGCATCTCCACCTTGTCCTGCCCGCCCCAGTTATCGATTTTCAGCGTGCCCAGCAGGTGGAAGGAATCCGTCTTCCCCTTCAGCAGCGCCTGCCCGAGCGGTGTGTCGGCGGCGCGAAAGGCCATAGCCTTCATCCGCCCGCCGCCTTCCCAGTCGCTGACCATCGCCCGCACGTGGTTTTCCCCGACCACATCGACGCTGTGGACCCGGACATTCTGGAGCACGAAAAGCGGCTCTTCAAAGCCCTGCCCGAACGGGCCGACATTATCATGAATCATTTTAACAATATCGGGCCGCGCACCGCGCACGCTCAGCAGCGCGTCAATAATAGTCTCAACCGCCGTTTCCCCGGCCTGCATCTGCCCGGCGATATGTTTGTTCATAAAGACGGTAAATTCCTCCAGCCTTTCCGGCCTGATGGTAAATCCGCCCGCCATGGCATGCCCGCCGCCCTTTTCCAGCAGCCCGGCGGCCCGCGCATCGATAAAGGCCTGCGCGATATGCACGCCGGGGACCGAGCGCCCGGAGCCGCGCCCTTCCCGCTCTCCGCTGTCAAGGGATGGCGCATAGGTCACCACGCAGGCGGGCTTGCCGTATTTTTCCTTCAGCCGCCCGGCCACCAGCCCGCTAAGGCCGGGGTGCCCGTCCTCAAGACTGACGATAATTGCCGGGTTTTGATCCAGCCCCTGCGCCTCGACGATGGCCACGGCATCGCGCTCCATGGATGCCTGCACTTCCTTGCGGTGATCGTTGCAGTCATTGAGCGTCCAGGCGATGCTGCTTGCTTCCTCCCCGTCTTCGGTGGAGAGCAGGCGCGCGCCCAGATCAGCCTTGTGCACGCGGCTTCCCGCATTGATGCGCGGCCCCAGCACAAACCCGGCGTGGTAAGGGGTCAGTTCGCCGCTTACCCGCGCCACGCCCAACAACGCCTTAAGCCCCGTATTGTCCGTTTTTTGCATGCGGGCAAAGCCAGCGCGCACCAAAAGGCGGTTCACCCCCGTCAGCGGCACCATGTCGCAAACCGTTCCCAGAGCGACGATATCTAGCCAGTCTTTCAGCGGCGGTTCACTTTGACCCGAAAATGCGTCAAGCGTGCGCAGCTTGTTATTAATCGCCACGCAGGCCATAAACGCCACACCCACGGCGGCGAGCATATCCAGCCCCGAGGCGTCGTCCCGGCGCTTCGGGTTAATCACGTAATTGGCTTCGGGCAGGGTTTCCTCGGCTTCGTGGTGGTCGAGAATAACGATATCCAGCCCCAGCTCACGCCCCGCTTTCACCGTTTCAAAGGCGGTGGTGCCACAATCCACCATGATCACGATGTCCGCCCCTTGATCCTTCAGGGTCTGGAGCGCACCGATATTCGGGCCGTAGCCTTCCGAAAGCCGGTCCGGAATATAAATCGGCGTATCCGCGCCGCAGGCCTTGAAAAAACGGTGCAGCAGCGCCGAAGAGGTCGCGCCGTCCACATCGAAATCCCCGAAAATGGCGATTTTGCGCTTATCAATAACGGCGCGGGCAAGGAACTGCGCCGCGCCCTCCATACCCGCCATGGTAAAGGGATCGGGGAAATTATCTTTCAGCGTCGGGTTTAAAAATCCCGGCGCGTCCTCCGGCGCAATGCCCCGCCCGACCAGCAGCCGCGCCACGATCTCCGGCACGTTTTGGCTGCGCGCCATGCGCTCCACCGCATCCATCGGCGCATCCGGCATCACCCAGCGGGATTTGTTCAGGGAGTTTTGCGGCAAGGAATCAGGCATCTGTTTACTTTACACGACCGATCACGAATTTTGTATGAAAGAGAAAAAATATTGACATATTAAAATGTTTCGTTATGCAAATAGAAAGCCGGTTATTTATGAGGAGCTATCATGTCTGAAGAAACCCCTTTATCACTTGCCCAAATCACAGATGAAATTTGGCGGAAGGGATTCAAATTAGGTAAATATGTGCCAACCCAGCATGACAAGTTCACAGTAACACCTAACTTCCCCGGCTATGATGAACGTCTTTCAGGATTAAATATAAAAGACTGCATGAAACCAGAAGATTTAGAAACACTGGGTTCTCAACTTCGCGGTTTTAGAATTATAGAACGTCATGATAGCCCTGGTAGTGAAAGGAATCCAAATCCTCTGACACAAATTTTTGCCGTCAACGCCAAGGGTGATAAACGTGTACCTATAGGCGCACCGCACAGGAGGGTATGCGAGTTCGATCCGTCAACGCATAAAAATATAGCAACAAGAGCCGACCTTGAAGAGTTAAGAAGTTTGGTGGCACAAGGTTATGTAGAGTTTGTAACGGAGGGCCATCGCAGCGCATTGGCAGATTACGCTCAAAATCCAACGACTGGCGAGAGGCTCACTATAACTTCATCAGCCCCACGCCGAATGCTGTAAAAACTAAATCCGGTTCTTACGCTTGAAGCTATAGGTCGCCTAGATCCGACACATCCAACCGATTACGCACTCGATAACATTTAGCTAAAAAACTAAATCCAGTTCTTGCGCTTGAAGTTATGCGTCGCTTCAACGCGGCGCACCGTGCCCGATTTGGAACGCATCACGATGGATGAGGTTTTCGCCCCGCCCGCAAAGCGGCGCACACCGCGCAGCATAGCGCCGTCTGTCACGCCCGTTGCCGCAAACATCACATTATCGGGCTTGGCCAGATCGTCCGTCGTGTAAATTTTATCCAGGTCGCTGATCCCCCATTTTTCCGCGCGGGCGATTTCATCGTTATTGCGGAATTTCAGCCGCCCGAGCATGGAACCGCCGATACATTGCAGCGCCGCCGCGGCCAGAACGCCTTCGGGCGCGCCGCCATTGCCGACATACATATCGATACCCGTATCGGGGTCGGTCGTCGCGATCACGGCGGAAACATCGCCATCGCCGATCAGGGTGATGCGCGCGCCGGCGGCACGGACATCGTTGATCAACTGCTCGTGACGCGGACGGTCAAGAATGCAGACCATCAGTTCCTCAACCCTGCCGCCCTTTTCTTTCGCCACTTTGGCCAGCACGTCGCCGATCGGCGCGTCCAGATCAAGAACATTCGGGTTAACCCCCTTGCCCACGGCGATTTTATCCATATAGACATCGGGCGCGTTCAGGAATCCGCCCTCGTCGGTCATCGCCACCACGGCCAAAGCGTTGGGACCGCCGGAGGCCGTAATATCCGTACCTTCCAGAGGATCGAGAGCGATATCGATTTTGGGGCCTTTGCCGTCACCCACCTCTTCGCCGATATAAAGCATCGGCGCTTCGTCGCGCTCACCTTCGCCGATGACAACGCGGCCCTGCATGTGCAGCGAATTAAGCGCGTTGCGCATGGCATCCACGGCCACCTGATCCGCGGTGACCTTATCGCCGCGCCCCACCTGCAGGGAGGCCGCCAACGCGGCGGCTTCGGTAACGCGAACGACTTCAAGAGCGAGGTTTCTATCCATGTAAAAATCCAGTTTTGGTGTGTTGGCAGGCTTCGGCTGTGCTGACATAATCCGTTCCTTTTTTCAATTGCGGCTTTCTTATAACTCTTCAACCCGCATCAGGCAAGGCTCGTCAAGCGTTACGCCGGATTCGTGGATAACCCGGCAGGCCTGCGTCATATCCGCATGAAGCGCTTCATGGGTCGTCAGGACCACGGAAACGGGCTGGTCGGGGTCGCGCCCATGCTG
>CAZBNG010000043.1:10025-17526 GCA_964493095.1 uncultured Pseudobdellovibrionaceae bacterium | reverse complement strand
CGCCCTTGACCACGCGGCCATTATTCACGTCCAGACAGGGGATGATGCGGGTTTTAAGCATGGATTCTTTTATGATGGGAAGGGAGGCCTCATGCAAGGGTGAATTTAATTGACATAATTATAATGGTGCGCTATAACTCACGACTAACTAACAGTGCGAGAGAATTTTCTATGCTTGATCCAGTTGCCCACCCCCCTTCATACACACAGCTTTTTGCTGAAAGAAGCCTTGTAAGCCACCCGATTACAACTGCGCTCGACCAACACCACGCCTTTTTGGAAGCGCATGGCGATAAAATCGAGCGTTTTTTAGATACATTGTCTGCTAAAAATGGCGCGGCAGATTTGCTTCAAATGTGGTTACGCGAGTCTCTTTTGAAAGGCTTGTCCGAAGAAGAGCTTCGGCAGCGTTTTGACTGGGACAAGCTTTCGAAAACTCATGAGCAAACAGCAGCTCACGCACTTCCGGCTATTCTGACATTGATAAACAGCCCTTGGCCCAATGGGCTTAATATGCGTTTTGCTCGTGCAGAAAATATTCCACTAAGTGGCGCCAATTTGGGAAGCGCGGATTTCACGGGTGCCTACCTGCGTGACGCTATTATGGATCGTGTTAACCTCAGCAATGCCCGCCTCGATTACGCCTTCCTAGAGACCGCAGAATTACCACATGCACAGATGGTAAATACCCAACTAACTTACAGCCAGCTGCGTCACGCCAATTTGAGTGCCAGCGATTTACACTGTGCAAACTTTAGAGGCGCAAACTTATTAGGCGCCATTTTTGTCGGAGCAAAATTAGAAGGTACAGGATTTGAAGCCTCCAATCTATCAGAGGCTGATTTTACAAATGCCGAGCTGACTAGTGTAGATTTTACAGGCGCAAGATTATACAAGGCTGATTTCAGAAATGCGGATTTAACGAATGTAATTCAGCTTAGCAAAGAACAAATGCAAGAGACTGTTTGGGATAAGAGTACAAAATTACCTCCCCATCTGGCTCATTTAGCTGCACCCGCCTCTGACGCCCAACCGTGATAAATTAAAACTCGTTTGCCGCGGAGACGCGCAGCTCCCCGGCGGCGACTTTCAGCGCCTCCTCCGGCGTTACTGTCCCGTCATAAAGGGCGCGGCCGATGATCACGCCGTTCACGCCGTATTGCGCGGCATCTTTTACAAGGCGCAAATCCTCAAGGCTGCCCACGCCGCCCGAGGCAATCACGGGAATAGACGTGCTTTGCGCCAGCGCGATGGTGGATACGATATTCACACCCTTGCCCGTGCCGTCGCGGTCGATATCGGTGTAGATAATCGCGCTCACCCCGGCATCCTCGAAATGCGCGGCAAGCTCTGTGGCCTGTATATTCGAGCTGTCCACCCAGCCATCGACCATGACATCGCCGTTCAGCGCGTCGATGCCCACGGCGATCTGGCCGGGAAATTTATTACAGGCCGCGCGGACAAGCTCGGGCTCGCGCACCGCGGCGGTGCCCAGTATCACGCGGCTGACACCCTCGGCCAGCCAATGCTCTATCTGTTCCATCGTGCGGATTCCACCGCCCAGCTGCACCGGCAGATCGGTTTCCTTTAAAATGGCGCGTACAGCCGTATGGTTTTTCGGCACGCCTTCAACGGCGCCGTCAAGATCGACGACATGAATCCAGCTAAACCCGGCCCGCGCCCAGTCATGGGCCTGCGCCGCCGGGTCCTCGTTATACACCGTATCGCGCGTCATATCGCCCTGCACCAGGCGCACGCATTTGCCGTCTTTAAGGTCTATGGCGGGGTAAAGAATCATGCGTGCAGGTTTAGAGGAAGAAGCGGAGAAATACAAGGCTTTGAACCCTTATATTGACAAAATACTTTTAATTATGTAAATAATATTCTCGTGCAAATGATTTCTTTAAATAATTATCCACCCGGTACTTTTGTATTTAACCAAAATGCCGATACGCCGGCAATTTTGGCACAAACGATCAGAACAGAAATTCTGAAACCTGAGATCAGCAGTATTGTCATATTACGCGACACTTCCGGTCTTAAACAAACTTTTGAAACCAACGCTGCTCGCTTAAAAGAAGGCGAGAATATGGAAGGGTATAAAATTGAAGGTGACCGGATTACAGGCCTTTCAAACCAGCTTTCTTATAGCATGATTGAAATGCGACACAGAATCGGACCTGATTTTGCTTTACTGGCCCAAATTGCGCAGTTGCTGGGCCCAAATGAATTTTGGGTGAAAGCTGAAGATAATATAAACAACACAATTCACGGAGATAGCGGAAGAGAAGTTTTAAAACCCACAACACTTTCCTTATTACCCGCCGGAATTACCGCGACAATGTCCGCAAAAGGTGGGGGAACACTGATTATTGATACTCACGACATTAAACTAACCAGGGTAAATACAACAAACCCCAATGGCGGCAAAAGAAAAGCATGGTGGGGTGGAGTAGGAAACCTCTCCATGGACAGAGCGTGGCAAGCTCCTGATGGAGCGATTGTTTTGATGAAATCCAGAGAATGGGGTGAAGACCACAGGCCTGCATTTCATAAATCACCCGACAGAGAAAATGATGGAGATGTCGAAGAACGGCTGGTAGCAGTAGCATTTATAAGTGGTGAAAATCCGGATTTATGCGCACCTTCTTAAAAGGCCCGTTTAAGCGTCCTGCCCCGCGGTCTTGGGATCGAGAATCTTGTAATAGTAATAGCCCTTAAGGATTTCGCCGTTCACGCGGGCATAGGCCGGGTGCATGCCGATACGGTTGTAACCCAGGCTCTCATACAGGCTGATGGCACGGTCCATGGTTTCACGCACGTCAAGGTTAATCACGGTAAACCCTTCGGCCAGCGCAGTGCGCTCGGCCTCTTCCACCAGCTTTTTCGCAAGGCCGTAGCCACGCGCCCAAGGGGCAACGAAATGGGTGGTCAGCTGCACGCTGAGGCTTTGGGCCTCATTATTTACCGGGGGCCTGATGAGCTGGCAGGTGCCGCAAATCACGCCGTCGAGCCGCGCGACGAACAGGAAGCGCGTGGGCATGGCCATGACGCCGCTCCAGAACCGCTCAAGGATATCGCGGGCGGGAAGATTGACCCAGCCAAACCCGCCGCCGCCTTCGATCGCGGCATCGGTCGCATCGCAAAGATCGTTCATATCCGCCGGGGAAAGCGAGGTGACGCGCTCTATCACAAGCACGGGGTCGCTGGGTTTTTTATTAATCAGATCACTCATAATTACGCCCACACATCCATATAATAAACAAAACTCAGGGTTTCCAGTGTAAAAAGTCGGAAAGCAGCTTTAGCCCGGCTTCCTGGCTTTTTTCCGGGTGAAATTGAACGCCGATCATATTATCGCGCCCAACAACCGCCGGTATCAAACCGCCGTAATCCGTCATTCCCAGAACATGGTGGTTATTACTACATTGAAACACAAAAGAATGAACAAAATAGTAATGGGCGGGTTTTTCATGCGACGTTTTTACATTGCGCAGCACAAAATGCGCGTTGTCCTGCACCCCGGCGAAGGGCAGGACCAGCTCGTTCCAGCCCATATGCGGGATTTTAAGCGCGGGATCGCGCGGCTCCAGCGGCCTTACCTCTCCGGGGATCCAGTCGAGTCCGGCGGTAACGCCGTGTTCCAACCCGCGCGTCGCCATAAGCTGCATACCCACGCATATCCCTAAAAACGGCACGGCGCGTTGCAAAACGGATTCTTCAAGGGCAGCAATCATTCCGTCAATATCGGACAGGCCTTTCATGCAGCTCGTAAAAGCGCCCTGCCCCGGCAATACGATACGGTCCGCTTTTAAAATATCTTCGGCTTTATCCGTGACTTTTACGGCAAAATCCAGCCCCTCATCGGCGATCACGCGCTCAAAGGCTTTCTCCGCACTGCGCAGATTTCCGGAACCGTAGTCAATAATGGCGATGGTTTCCTTTTTAGACATCCGTGATGAAATAGCGCGTTCTAAAGCCCCTGTCGAGGGATAGTTATTGAGTTTGACATAGCATTTATCAACGTGTTAGTTGGCAAGAGTGTCATAAAATAACTGAGAATATTGCCATGCCCGACGAAACGCCTAATGCGGACCTCAATGGTTCGCATTTAAACGACCCGGAAACCGTGTTTGCCCAAATTGATGCGATTGCAGGGATAGTAAGCGCTGAAAATTCACTCTCTCAAGAATTCAGACGCGCGGCGGAAAATCTGAAAGCAACGCTTTTCGATGCCGTATACAATCATCACAATATTACGCTGGACCGCACGCTCCGTGCCCTGACCGAACCATCAATGCGGCGCGCGCTGAAAGCTTTCAACATAGATATCCTGAACGCAACAAATGAAGCCGGAAAAACGATTGTTGTGGAATTGGCCGAGCGTGGCCGTATGCAGGATGCCCTGACAATATTATGTATGGACGATTTTTTCCAGGATTCAGGCATTAAGCCGGAAATTCATCTTGAATCGGCCCGAACAGCCGGCGCAGAAGGAATACATCAGCAGCTTCTAGACGAGCTAGCTGATAGGGCGCTGAAAGCTTTGGTTAACGGCGGCGAAATGGGTCATCCTGACAGACCCCGGGATAATTTTAACCGCGACGGCACACCAATACATAGCGAAAGGGGTTTTGTTGAACAAATGCAAACGCCTTTTGATGTAATGGAATCAGAGCAAACCGATCCGGGATATGTGGAGAAGCTTTCAAAGGCAGCGTTAGAATTTAAGTGGTTTTAAACCGTTTTCACGCCGTTATTACAAATTATTCCAAACATTCCCGCTGGACACTGCGTCCAAACCCCTTATAAAGCGGGTATGAGCATTAATTTCTACAAATGGAGCGAAACGGATGAAGCCACGAAGGCGCGCATCATGCGCCGCGCGCAGGCGAATATCGATTCCGTGCTGGAAGCCGTCAAGCCCATTATCGCCGATGTGAAGGCGCGGGGTGACGAGGCCCTGCGCGATTACGCCGCCAAATTCGAAAAGGCGGAGATCACGGATATCAAAGCCACGCCGGAAGAATTCGACGCCGCGGAAGACGCGCTGGATGACGAATTAAAAGCCGCCATCCGCCATTGCGCCGGCAACGTACGCAAATTCCACCAGGAACAAATGAACCGCGTTGAAGGCCCTTGGATGCTGGAGATCGAACCGGGCGTATTTGCGGGAGAGCAAGCCAGCGCGATTGATTCCGTTGGTTTGTACGTGCCACGCGGCAAGGGCGCATTCCCCTCCGCCCTGTATATGCTGGCCATTCCCGCCGTGATTGCGGGCGTGCGCGAAATCGCCATTGTTACCCCGCCCACGCCAGAGGGCAGCGTGGATGCCGCGACATTGTTTACCGCGCGGCTGTGCGGCGTAGAGAATGTTTATAAATGCGGCGGCGCGCAGGGTATTGCCGCGCTGGCGTACGGAACACAGAGCGTACCGAAGGTGCGCAAGGTGCTTGGCCCCGGCTCTCCGTACGTGGCGGCGGCAAAGCGTGCGCTTTCCGACGTTCTGGACCCCGGCATGCCCGCAGGACCCTCGGAATCCATTATTCTGGCCGATGAAACATCCGATCCGCATAACACGATTTACGATATCCTGAACGAGGGCGAGCACGGCGAGGATTCCGCCGCGCTGCTGGTCACGCACAGCGAAACGCTGGCGGCATATGTACGCGAAAATATGGGCGGGGTGATCGATACGCTGCCCGAGCCACACCGCTCTATTTGTGCTCATGTTATGGGCAAGAATGGGTATGGAGGGATTATCCTCACCGCATCGCTGGAGGAATCCGTTGCTGTAGCCAATGAATACGCACCGGAACACCTACATTTGAAAGTGAGCGATGAAAATCTCCAGATTGCATTAGGCCGTCATTGCGAGGATCTTTTTGCGACGAAGCAATCTATTTCTGAAAGATCGCCGCGCTCCCTTGCGGTCGCTCGCGATGACGGATTGTTAAAGCATGCCGGGGAAATTTTGATCGGGGAATACACGCCATCTTCCCTCGGTAATTACGGGATCGGCGTAAACCACGTCCTGCCCACCGGCGGCTGGGCGCATTCCTATTCCTGCACTTCCGTGTGGGATTTCCTCAAACGTACATCTATTTCGCGCTGCACGAAGGAAGGGTTCGAAGCGCTCAAAGATTCCGTCATTACCATGACCGATTATGAAGGCTTCCCCGCCCACGGCGATGTTTTAAGGAAGCGCAAATAGATTGACATAATGTATATTTTATGCGAAAAACAGCTTCTGATTTTACAGGAAACAGAAGCACTTAAGTATGAACGCCGATCCGCAGCCGCTTGATATCGACGCTATCCAGAAAACCCTTGAATGGTTTTTTGAAGTTTATGCGCTCGACCGCGATTTTTCCGAAGAGGACGCGGAAGTGATGCGGGAGGCTGTAGTCGTTCTTAATCAAGCCCTCGAACTAAACCCTGACGATCCAGCGCTATGCGGCATTTTATCGCGGGTGCTTTTATATAAAATTAACGGGGTGCAGGATTATAGCCGCGCCTTTACATTGGCACGCCAAGCGGCAGAAGGGGACGACCTGCAGGGCAGGCATGCCCTAGGAACCATGCTCGCCGAAGGACTAGGCATTGGAAGAGATCCGCAAAGAGCAACGGCACATTTTCGAGTTGCTGCAGATAAGGGTTTCGCCCCTTCACTACATGCACTCGGGTTGACGGCCATACAGGAAGAAAAAGTCGATGTCGCCCTCATATATCTCGTGCCTGCAGCCAACCAAAATTACGCTCCCGCCCGAACAGTGCTCGCTCACCTGCACCTTACAGGCAACGGTGTAGAGAAAAACGGGATAGAGGCGCTGACGCTGCTAACGCCGGCTGCAGAAAAGGGATACGCCCAAGCCCAGTATCTGCTCGGCTTTATGTATGAAAACGGCTATGGAATAGAGCAGGATTATGCGCAGGCTTTGCAATGGCATACCGCGGCAGCAGAACAAGGGCTTGCCGTTTCACAATGCGCCCTTGGCTATATGTACCTGAGAGGTGAGGGCACCGAAGAAAACCTCGATGAGGCAATTCGGTGGTTTAACGCCGCTTTAGAGCAGAGACACGAAGATGCCAAAGAAGGCTTAGAAACAGCCCGAGGGCTAAAAAATTTGGACGGCGTTATAGAGGCTCTCTCAGGAATTTCAACAGATGACCCCGGCCTTCCCTAGCTGCTATCCCCGCTATTCACAGCAACAGCGTTGACATAAGGTAATTTCACTACTAAGAAATTTTCATAATTTATAAAGAACTAAAAAGTATCGACCATGTTAAGTTTTGACCAAGCGGCTGACATCATTAAAGGAAGTGTATTTCATTCCACTGAAGCCGTCGTCACTCATTTTCTTTTGGACAATCAATCCGAAGAAACCATCATGGCTGCGATAGACCGCTTGAAAAAACAGCCGGATAAACTTTATCGAGATTTTGAGCTTTGCGCAGCTTTGGCGGCAGTATATCTCAATAATATTAACAAGTGATAAAA
>CAZBNG010000043.1:0-9996 GCA_964493095.1 uncultured Pseudobdellovibrionaceae bacterium | reverse complement strand
TGGGAAGCTGAAAAGCTTGCGAGTAAAGCTGCCGTTGGAGGAAACCCCTTAGGACAAGCCATTTTAGGACTCGTATATTTACCCGGTGATAACCCGTTAGAAATATGCGCCTATGATTATAAAAAATCTGCCGCATGGTTGTTGAAAGCCGCTATACAAGGCTCCGGATTAGCGCTTGGACATTTGTTGTCTGTTCGTGAAGCCCTTAATTCAAGGACAAACGAAAGGACTCTTATTCAAGGCTTTAATAGAGAAGCGGCTTACGTCCGCCAAGGTGGCAGAATAATTGGAACTAGAAACACCCAACAAATCGTGGAAGATTTGAAATTGCTTGAAGAAATAAATGCTGCGCTAGCTGTAATTTACGCAAATAAGACCGACAGAAATGCGGCAGCGGCATTAAAGCGTGAAGAACCGGCTTAAACCCTATCCCCGCTATTCACAGCGGCGGGATTATTTAATCTGGCGCGGGGCGGCGGCTCTCTGCTAGATTGGGATTCATGGTTGCCGATATCAATTTTAGAAAAAACGCCAGCGACGCGGAGGATTCCGCGCCCCATTACCGCATCCTGCCTCATAACGTGGAGGCGGAGCAGGGTTTACTCGGCGCTGTTCTGGTTGATAACCGTGCAATTGAAAAGGTTGGCGATTTCCTCAAACCCTTCCATTTCTTTGTTCCCGCGCACCAGCGCATTTTTGAGAGCATTCTAACCATGGCCGACCGTGGCCAGACAGCCTCCCCCGTAACGCTGAAGAATTATTTCGAAAAGGACGAAGACCTCGGCGATGTCGGCGGCGCGGAATACCTTGCCGACCTGGCCGCCAACGCGGTGAGCGTGATTAATACCTATGATTACGGCCGCACGATTTACGAACTTCATCTTAAACGCGAACTGGTCAGCCTCGGCGAAGACGTGGTGAACGAGGCGTATGAGCATTCGCTGGAAGCCGATGCACAGTCAACAATTGAAAAAGCGGAAAGCCGCCTCTTTACGCTGGCGGAAAGCGGCGAGGTTAAAGGCGGTTTCACAACTCTGCGCGATTCCGTGCTCACTGCCATCGAAATGGCGGAGCGCGCCTATAAAACCGAAGGGCACGTTACCGGTATTTCCGTGGGCCTGACCGATATGGATAAGAAGCTGGGCGGCCTGCAACCCTCCGACCTGCTGATTCTCGCCGGACGCCCTTCCATGGGGAAAACAGCGCTGGCCACCAATATGGCGTTTAACGCCGCGAAAAAATACGCCGAGACGGGCGGGCAGGAGGGCGGCATTGTCGGGTTTTTCTCCCTTGAGATGTCCGCCGACCAGCTTGCCACCCGTATTCTTGCCGACCAATCGAGCATTTCCGGCGACGCCATCCGCAAGGGCAATATCCGGCAGGATGATTTCCGCCGTTTCGTGGAAGCCTCCCAGACGCTTTCACAGGTCCCGCTTTACATCGACGATACGCCCGCGCTTTCGATCGGCGCGGTGCGCACACGGGCAAGACGGCTGAAACGCCAGCACGGACTGGATTTGCTGGTCATCGACTACCTCCAGCTTTTGCGCGGGTCAGGCTCCCGCCAGTCCAGCGAAAACCGCGTACTAGAGGTTTCTGAAATTACCCGGGGCCTTAAGGCCATCGCCAAGGAACTCGAAATCCCGGTGCTGGCGCTCTCCCAGCTCTCCCGCCAGGTGGAAAACCGCGAGGATAAACGCCCGCAGCTATCAGACCTGCGGGAATCCGGCTCTATCGAACAGGACGCCGACGTGGTGATGTTCGTCTACCGCGAGGAATATTACCTCTCCCGCGCCGAACCCGAGCCGGGCACAGACAAGCACCTGCAATGGCAGGAACGCATGGACAAGGCGCATAATATCGGCGAGTGCATCGTGGCCAAGGCCCGTCACGGCCCGATCGGCACGGTGCAAATGCACTTTAACCCCGACCTGACGCGCTTTAGCGATCTGGATCCTTATCATTTGGATAATTAACAAACTCGTCATTGCGAGCCAAAGGCGAAGCAATCTTTTTTGGAAGATTGCCACGTCGGCCTTAATAAGGGCCTCCTCGCAATGACGATTTGCAGATTATCCCACCATCCTCATATCAGGCGGCAGATCAGCATCGGAAAGCGGGGCGTATTGCTCATAAACCTCGGCGGGGAAACGATAATCCCACCACTCGGCAGGCAGGCCGATCAGGGGAATATTCAGCTCCTTCGCCGCGCCGAGCATAGCGCCATACAGAATTTCCCGGTTCTGCATGATTTCCGGCGGATGATGCGGGTAATTGCGGTGTGCGGGGTTATGGGGCGCAGAGGAATTGGCGGCCAGAAAATCAAAGGGCGTACCCATATCAAGCAACGCGCCCGCTTCATCCTTCAGGGATACATCAATCGCCATGCCGCGCGGGTGCGCCCCGGCGCCGGGCGGAGAGAGCAAGCGCTCGGGCTCCTCCAGCCAATGGGGGTTATCACGCACCCTTTGGGTTTGCTGCATTTTTTTTTGTGCGTCGCTGGTGCGCAGCCCGTCATATAGAACGAGGGTGTATCCTTGCGTTTTTAAAATCTGTGCGGCCCGCAAAACGACATTTGCCAAATCCTTGTGCAACCAGAGCCGCGCATCCGACTTGTAAATACGCTCCCCGAACAAAAGATTGTCGGCGCGCGCATAGGCCAGGTCGATTTCCAGCGCCTTATCCGCATCACCGGTAAAGCGGTCCATAGGCAGGAGGGCATCAGGGGTGATTTTTTTCATTTTTAGCCGCTATTCCTTTGGGGCAGGGGTGTTTGAGGTGGACGAGCCGTTTGATTTCCTCTAATGTTCTTCAGAAATTATTGCAAATTCTACAGATAATTAAAGATGATACCTGCAAACAAGGAAGATTTGGCCGAAAACTGGCTTGATTATACAAAAGCAGCGCTGGATTACCTACAGGGTATCTCCCAGGCCATCGGCAAAACCATCCTGGCTTTTTTCGCGCTGGTAGGCAGGCTTTCCGTTTTCGTCGGAAAATCCATCCTTCATTGCTTCATGCCGCCCTTTTTCCCGCAGCAGATCGTGCGCCAGCTTATCGATATCGGATATTATTCCCTGCCCGTCGTGGGCATGACCGCCCTGTTTACCGGGATGGTGCTGGCCCTGCAGAGCTACACCGGCTTTACCCGTTTTAACGCCGAAAGCGCCGTGGCCGGCGTGGTCGTCTTGTCCGTAACACGCGAACTGGCGCCCGTTCTGGCGGGCCTGATGGTGGCGGGACGCATCGGCGCCTCAATTGCCGCGGAAATCGGCACCATGCGCGTGACGGAGCAGATCGATGCCCTCAGCACGCTTTCCGTCAACCCGTTCAAATACCTGATCGCCCCGCGCATTATCGCCGGAACGATCATGCTGCCCGTACTGGTTTTCGTCGGCGATATTATCGGCGTGTTCGGCGGCTACGTCGTATCCATCTATTCGCTGGGCTTCTCCCCCGGCGGCTATCTCAGCCAGACATGGGATACGCTGGAGCCTATCGACGTTATCTCCGGCCTTGTGAAGGCGGGCGTATTCGGCTTTATCGTCGCGGCGCTGGGCTGCTATCACGGTTATAATTCCGGGCGCGGCGCGCAAGGGGTGGGCGCGGCAACCACAAACGCGGTGGTTTCGGCTTCCATCCTGATTTTGATCTTTAACTATATCCTGACGCAGGTCTTCTTCTCATGAGCCCTTTGGATCACGCAGCATCGGGCGGTAAACGCGGCAAGAAAAAGGCCGTTGCGAGCGCGCCCATGCCGGAACTTAACGAAAGCAAAATCAAGCTGTGCGGGGTTACCAAGTCCTTTGGCCCGAAAACGGTACTCAGCGGTGTGGATCTGTCCGTCGCGCCGGGCAAATCGCTGGTGGTGATCGGCGGATCGGGCACGGGAAAATCGGTCATGCTTAAATGTATTCTCGGCCTGCTCCAGCCCGATGCCGGTTCGATCATGGTAGACGGCGCAGAAACCATTGGTATGGATACCCGCCAGCGTGATGAGCTGATGCACAAATTCGGTATGCTGTTCCAGGGCGCAGCCCTGTTCGATTCTCTGAAAGTATGGGAAAACGTTGCTTTCGGCCTTATTCAGGGACGCGGCATGCAGCGCGAGGAAGCCCGCGACATCGCGATAGAGAAAATCCGCGCGGTCGGCCTGAAGGCGGAGGTGGGCGATTTATTCCCTGCCGAACTTTCCGGCGGTATGCAAAAACGCGTCGGTCTGGCCCGTGCCGTAGCCGCCTCCCCGGAGATTATCTTTTTCGATGAGCCTACAACCGGGCTGGACCCGATCATGGCCGACGTGATTAACAACCTGATCGTGGATTCGGTGAAGGAACTGGGCGCGACAACGCTTTCCATTACGCACGATATGGGCAGCGTACGCAAGATTGCCGATTACGTGGCGCTCATCCATGAAGGAAAAATCATCTGGCACGGCGCTGTCGACGATCTTGACCATTCCGGCAACGAATTTGTCGACCAGTTTATCAATGGCCGCGCCGAAGGACCGATCCAGGTCGAACATTAGTCTTCAACCCCGCCGCATGCAGCAATCGGTAAATTCTTTCGGGCAGATGATTTTACCACCCTCAGCGGCTATTTTCTTCTTCTTGATGTGATCGGAAACCAGTCCCGCCAGCCCGTCGATAAAATGACTGTCCGCGCCTACCGTCGCGGCGCGGTAATAGCCGGGAACACCGATTTTATGAGCTTCCTCTTTGTATTCGATATCGAGTTCGACCAGAGTCTCTACGTGTTCCTGCGTAAAGGCATGGGGAAAGACCACCACCGCTTTTCCATCTTCCGCCGCTGTTGCCAGCGCTTCGTCCAGGGAAGGGCCGATCCACTTTTTGGGTCCTACCCGGCTCTGGTAACAGATTTGCCAGTCCAGCGATTTTATTTTCAGCTGTTTTTCCAGCTCTGCCGCTATTTTCCCGGCTGTTTTTTCGCATTGCCACTGGTAAGGATCGCCGGCCTTGATAACGGATTCCGGCAGGCCGTGCGCGGAAAACAGGATGCGGATATTGCGGAATTTATCATCACGCGCCTTTTCGTACTCCCCCCTGATACTGGAAGCCGCCGCCTTTATGAATCCTCCGTTTTCCGGGTAACAGCACACCATGGAGGTGGGGCGTTCATATCCGGCCTCAAACATCGCCTTGTTCCACTCCTGCAGTGAGGAACCCGTCGTAGTTGTCGAGAATTGCGGGTAAAGCGGCAGGAGCATGATTTCATCGGCTCCCCAGTCGCGCACTTCCCGCACGCTTTGCGCCGATAAGGGATGCCAGTAACGCATGGCAATGAACACTTTAAATTTATCGTCACTGCCGCTGTTCAGTTTTCTCTCCAGCGCTTTAGCCTGCTCCCGCGTGTTATCCAGCAAAGGCGATTTCCCACCCAACTCGCCGTAGCTATCTCCCGCTTCGCGTTTGGAGCGGCGGGAACTGATCAATTTGGCAAGAAAAAAGCGAAAAAGAGCAGGCAAGCGGATAATGTTCCTGTCCATAAAAAAATTCATCAAAAACGGCTTTATCGCGTTTTTAGAATCCGGCCCGCCAAGATTGAACAGAACAACGGCTACTGTTTTGGTTTTTGCAGATTTCTTTTTTGGTTTTATTTTGCTCATAAAAATAAAACCTAAGAGAAAAACCTAACCTCAGCAACAAAGAATTTTATTATTGACATAATAAATAATTTATTGTATCTATTTAAGCGAATGTTACAAAATAGAAGGTTTACAAATGTCAAATAATCCTGAGGAAGATCGAAGCTACACAATAGCTAGAGGCGCTTGGAAAGGTCAGCCAACGCATCATCGTGTTTATACCCCAGAAGAAAACCCACATAGACAGAAACAGGTTAGAAGCACTCCTTCTCCTCAAACACCAAGAGTTGATAGCCCAAATCCCCCTGAGCGTTAACTAGTATAAATTTCCGTAATTTTTAATGTTGCACATCAATTGTTCAACATGCCCTATCGGCGTATCTTTGTGAATACCGTGGCCAAGATTAAATACAAACGGTCCATTGCCTAAATGACGCAGAATTTTTTGTGCCTGCTCCTCCAGCGCTCTGCCGCCCGCCATAAGAACGGCGGGATCGAGATTACCCTGAACCGGCAATTTCGTTTGCAGGTAGTCACGCGCCCATGCGGGATCGATTTGTGAATCCAGCCCCAGCGCATCCACCCCGGTTTGATCCGCATAAAGCTCGTAATTCGTACCACAGCCGCGCGGAAACCCGATAATAGGCACATTCGGGTAAACAGCCTTTACCTTGCGCACAATTTGCGCCGTGGGCTCTATAGCCCAGCGCCGAAACCCTTCCGCATCCAGCGCCCCGCACCAGCTGTCAAAGAGCTGCAGAGCTTCGGCTCCCGCCTCTATTTGCCCGATGAGATATTGCGCCGTTACCTCCGCAATCATATCGATCAGTGCAGCAAAAAACTCCGGATCACTGTAAGAAAGCGCCTTCACCCCGAGATAATCCTTCGATCCCTGTCCCTCCACCATGTAACAGGCTATCGTCCACGGGCTTCCGGCAAACCCTATCGTGGCAACGTCATCAAATTTCTCGCGCTTAAGCGCGGAGCGGATATTGCGCAGGCTTTGGTAGACAGGCGACAGAGTTTCATCGATTTTCTCCGGGGAGAGCTTTTTCAAATCCTCCATGCTTTTGACCGGATCGAGTTTCGGGCCTTCCCCTGCGGTAAATTCCAGATGCTGGCCCAGCGCATGAGGAATAACCAAGATATCGGAAAACAATATCGCCGCGCTCATCCCGAAACGCCGGATCGGCTGCAGCGTTACCTCGCAGGCCGCTTCAGGATCGTAAACCATTTCGAGAAAGCCGCCCTTTTTCGCCCGCAGCTCCCGGTATTCCGGAAGATAGCGCCCCGCCTGACGCATAAACCAGAACGGTACCTTTGCCGTTTTCTCTCCCCGCAGAGCCTGTAAGAATATTTTATCGTTCACGAATCGCCTTTCCAAAGTTTCGCTTACCTAACCACGCTTAAGGTCTTCATACTAATTAAATTAATTATTTTAAAAAGGTTTTAGTAGATAGTAGGAGGTGGGGATAACGGGTATAGATTTTGTCCTCAGATTCACTCACAAAAAGTCCTTGTCCTTTTGCCAAGCTATTCCCGCGATTCGCTATGATTCGCCCAGATAAGGGGATTCCGGGGATTTACAGTTTTACACATGGGGATGAACACAGTGCGCCACCCTTCATAATTTCGGGATATCTTAATCCCGGATTTATCTCATGATTCTTTCACGATTTAACCACAGAGCTATACAAGCCCGCTCGCTGCGTTTAGAATAAGCGCGTTACAAATCTGAACCCCAAGATTGCCATGTATAAAGAAGCCTTTACCAAACTTGAAGTCGAAGAAGCCGCCCTCATTCTGGAGGAGGTTAATCCCGCTTTCGACGGACTTGTTTTTGATCCCGTACAGGCCACTATTTTAGCATGGGATACGCCGTTTTATAAGGATTACCGCTTTCTTGATATCGCCGACCATACTTCTATGCCGGCGCTCCAGCGTTTCGTGGTTTACAAACCGGGCGACGTTACTGTTCTCGATTTCACCAATGAGCCGATTTACGCCCTGAACCAGAAAGTGCCGGTAAAGCTTGCCGAAGGAAACATAGAGGATTATATCCGCTTTTTCTTTACCTATGTGCGGGGCCGCCACGGGCGTTTCCTGATCGCCGAGAATGTCGATGATATCCAGTGGAAGGAAGATCCGCCGCCGCCGGCACGCACAGCCATTGGTAAGATGCTGTGTCCCATCACGCTCAGGCAGGTCGATAAGGACGGCACGTTCCACCTCGAAATGTGCATGATGTTCAAGGACTCCCTGTTTAAGAGCAAGGTTGCCGTCGATAAACAGGGCTTTGTCACTCTCTCTGATGAGGAACTGATGATCGAGGATATGCCGATCATCGACGATGTTTTCGGGCAGTAAAATCCTGATGTCGTGAAATAAGCGAAGCCTACTGGTTCATGGACTGGAAGAACTCGTCGTTATTCTTCGTCTGCTTCATTTTGCCCAGCAGGAATTCAACCGCGTCAACAGTGCCCATCGGGTTAAGAATACGGCGCAGTACCCACATTTTCTGAAGCGTTGCCTTATCAACCAGAAGTTCTTCCTTACGCGTACCGGATTTCTGTATATCGATAGCCGGGAAGACCCGTTTGTCGGAAATTTTGCGGTCCAGAACGATTTCAGAGTTACCGGTGCCTTTGAATTCCTCGAAAATCACCTCGTCCATACGCGAACCTGTGTCGATCAGGGCCGTGGCGATAATGGTAAGCGAGCCGCCCTGTTCGATATTACGGGCCGCACCGAAGAAACGCTTGGGACGTTGAAGGGCGTTGGCATCCACCCCGCCGGTCAGGACCTTGCCGGATGAGGGGACAACGGTGTTATATGCGCGCGCCAGGCGCGTAATAGAGTCCAGCAGGACAACGACGTCACGTTTGTGTTCAACCAGACGCTTGGCCTTTTCCATCACCATTTCAGCAACCTGTACGTGGCGGGAAGCGGGCTCGTCGAAGGTGGAAGATACGACCTCTCCGCGCACGGAGCGCGCCATATCGGTCACTTCTTCGGGGCGTTCATCGATCAGCAGGACGATCAGATAAGCATCAGGATGGTTCGCCGTAATGGATTTGGCGATTTCCTGCATCATCACCGTTTTACCGGTACGCGGCGGTGCCACGATCAGGGCGCGCTGACCGAAGCCTATTGGCGATGTCAGTTCGATGACGCGCTGGACGTTGTCGTTTTTGGTTTTATCCTCAAGCTCCAGCTTGATTTTGCGGTCTGGATAAAGCGGCGTCAGGTTATCAAAATTGATGCGGTGGCGCGTTTTTTCCGGCGCTTCGCCATTAATGGAGCCTACGCGCAGCAGGGCGAAGTAACGTTCGCTGTCTTTCGGGGCGCGGATCTCACCCTCGACAATATCGCCCGTGCGCAGGCCGAAGCGGCGCACTTGAGAGGGGGAAACATAAATGTCGTCCGGGCCGGGCAGGTAATTTTCTTCCGGGGAGCGCAGAAAGCCGAAGCCGTCCTGCAGAACTTCCAAGACGCCGGCACCGGCGATCGGTGCCCCCTGGTCCGCCAGCTGTTTCAGTATGGCGAACATCATGTCCTGTTTGCGCATGGCTGCGCAGTTTTCAATTTCCAGTTCCTCGGCGAAAGCCAAAAGCTCGGCAGGCGAGCGGGTTTTCAGTTCCTGTAGGTTCATTGTGCTCTCTGGTGATATTTCATGGGGGTTGTCGTCATATAATCAGGATATGTCCGGGGGATATATAAAAGTTAAACCTTTGATGTGTTTAAATCTTTTTAAAAATTCTCTTTATATATTTTTATTTGGGATACTGTCTCCGTCTTAAGGCGGCAGGCTTATTTTAGAGTGTTAAAGTGAACTCCGCCTAACGCGCGAAGGGCTGTAAAGGCCGTTCGCAAAACCACAAATAATGTTATGGATTTCTTTTACAAGACAACGCCTTTATACATAGTGAAAAGATACGAGTCAAGTATTTATATTTACAAATAATTTTTAAAACGGCTCAACTACCGCCAGGATAATAATAGCAACCATTAAAACCGTCGGTATTTCGTTTAAGATACGGAAATATTTACTGTTTTTTTGATTTTCATCCTTGGCGAACTTACGGACATTCCTTGCCAGAATACCGTGCACCGCAGACATCAGCACCACCAGCGTCAGTTTGGCGTGCATCCAGTGTTCTGACAAAAGGGCAGGGTTGGCGTAGAGCATGAGGCCGCCCATGATCCAGGCCACGATCAGCCCGACCAGGAAACCGATCAGCAGTACCCAGAGAATGACGGCGTAAAGGCCCAACGAGATTTGATAGGGCAGCGGCCAGACCTGAACCGTCACGGCCTCGCGGTTCGACACCGCGAACAGCACAATGAACAGCGCAACGATTACTGTCGGCTCGGTCAGTGATCAATGGGAT
>CAZBNG010000042.1:13469-17531 GCA_964493095.1 uncultured Pseudobdellovibrionaceae bacterium | reverse complement strand
AGGGGGATGGGATGTTTTCAAACACGCCCGTGTTGCCATGGGTGATGGTAGAGATTTTACCGTGCATCGGCGCCACGCGCACCACCTTGCCGCCCAGCGCCTGTCCGATGGCCTGGTGGCCCAGACAAACACCCAGAAGCGGAATACTGTGCTCCACCGAAGCTTTTACAAGATCAAGGCAGATGCCGGCATGATCCGGGTCGCTCGGCCCCGGGGAAATCATCAACCCCTTTGGTTTCATGGCAAGAACGTCTTCCACGCTCACCTGGTCGTTGCGATAAACGTGCGCCTGCACGCCCAGATCGCCGAGATACTGGACGAGGTTGTAGGTAAAGCTGTCGTAATTATCAATTAATACAAACATGAGCTCTATATGCAGGAAAACGGCGCAGAAAAGCAAGGGGACAAACTCGAAGGCGGCATTTACACCTGCGCGTCCGCCTCTATATTCTTGATGTCATGAAGCGCTATATCAACCCCAAAGGCACACTGGTTTTTGTCGTTATTGCCGTCGTCCTGATGGTGCTTCTGGATGTCTTTGTCCTTAACCCTCATCGCTATACCCCCAATCCCAAACGTATCATCGACTCCTCCGTCTTCACCAATATCGGCAGCGAGGTCGAGGATTTCGAAACCGCCCACAGCGTGCAAAAACGGATGCAGGTTCCCAAGGGGCTGGAAACGAATATTCCTTTACGATCTGCCCCTGCCGCCCCTCCGGCAGCAGCCATTGAAAAAACGCCAGAAACCATCCCGAACACTCCGCAAGAAAAAATGGTCATTCATGAGCCGCCACCGGGAAACAAGCCCCGCATCGCTATTATTATTGATGATATGGGACTAAGCCACGAGCGCGCCGTTGAGGTTATGAAACTGCCCAAACCGCTGACACTCGCTTTCCTGCCTTATGCCCCGCATCTGGATAAAACCACGCGCGAAGCCAAAAGCTACGGCCATGAACTGATGATCCACGTTCCGATGGAACCGTTGAATGAAAAGCTTGATCCCGGACCGCATGTCCTGCGCACCGATATGAATAAGGAGCAACTGGAAAAGGCTCTTGATGACTCCTTTAATTCCTTTTCCGGCTATTCCGGCATCAACAATCATATGGGCAGCAAACTGACGCAGGATAAGGAAGCTTTGGAAATCGTCATGGAGGAACTTAAAAAACGCCATTTATTCTTTATTGATTCCAAAACTTTTCACTCTTCCGTTGCGGCGGCGGTCGCGCGCGATTCAGGGATCCCCTATAACGAGCGTGACGTTTTTCTGGACCATGAACCTACTCATGAATTCGCCGTGAAGGCACTGTCACATACCGAAGAAATAGCCCGGCAACGCGGTTATGCGATAGCCATCGGCCACCCGAAGCCCGAAACTATCAAGGCGCTCAAAGAATGGATTCCCACGCTAAAGAAAAAAGGTATTGAACTGGTGCCCGTCAGTACGCTTTTAAAAAAACCGGAAGTCCAAAAAGCGCAGGCGAAAATGGCTAACGTCCCTGACGGCGCGCCGATTCAATAGCCTGCTCGGCGGCGCTGATAATCGCCTTGGATTTATTGACCGTTTCCTGATATTCGAATTCCGGGTCGCTGTCTGCCACGACGCCGCCGCCCGCCTGCACGTAAACTTTACCGTCTTTAACCAGCGCCGTGCGCAGGGCAATACAGGTATCCAGCGTGCCGTTGCCGGAGAAATATCCGGCTGCGCCGCCGTAATAGCCCCGGCGTGACACTTCCAGCTCATCGATAATTTCCATGGCCCGCACTTTTGGCGCGCCGCTAACCGTTCCGGCCGGGAACCCGGCAAACAGGGCGTCAACGATATCGAGATCTTCGCGTAACTCGCCCTCGACATTGGAGACGATATGCATGACATGCGAATAGCGCTCGATAATAAACTCATCGGTTACCTTTACGCTGCCGATTTTGGCCACCCGCCCGACATCGTTGCGGCCAAGATCCAGCAGCATCAGGTGTTCGGAACGTTCCTTGGGATCAGCCAGAAGCTCCTCGGCCAGCGCTTGATCCTCCGCCGCATCCGCGCCGCGTTTGCGCGTACCGGCGATGGGCCGGATCGTCACGGTACCGCTGCGCACCCGTACGAGGATTTCCGGGCTGGAGCCCACCAATGCAAAATCCTCAAACGCCAGATGGAACAGGAAAGGCGAGGGGTTCAGGCGGCGCAAATTGCGATATAGCTCAAAGGCGGGCAGGTCAAAATCGACGCTGAAACGCTGCCCCGGCACAACCTGGAAAATCTCGCCCGCGTGGATATATTCCACTGCCTTTTTTACCGCTCCGTGGTATTGCTCTGTGCTCATGTTGGAGCTGACGGGCAGGGGCGTTTGCAGTGCCGTCTCGTAAGCAGGAACGGAAAGCGGCCCGTGCAGTTTTTCCAGCGCCGCTTCTAGCCGCTTGCAAGCTTGCGCATAAACGTCTTTGACATCGCCCTTTGTGGTGTAAACCGGCGTGACAAAGCACATCATGTTTTTGACGTTGTCGAAAATCACCAGAATGGTCGGGCGCATCAGAACGCTGTCGGGAATTTGCAAATCATCCGGGTTGGTGTCGGGAATGTTTTCAATCAGCCGCACCATGTCATACCCCATATAGCCGAACAGTCCCGATACCGCCATGGGCGGAAGCTGCGGCTCCGCCACATCGATATGACTTTCCTTTAAAAGCCTGCGGATCATATCAAGCGGTTTTTCCGTCTGTTTCGTCCAGCTTTTACCTTCCTTGATTTCAACCTGATCGCGGTTGCAGCGCATAATGATGTCGGGCGCATAACCGATGATCGAATAACGTCCCAGCGTCGCGCCGCCTTCGACTGATTCCAGCAGGAATCCGTAAGGGTTATGCCCGCATAATTTAAGATAGGCGGAGACGGTCGTTTCCAGGTCGGCCGGAATCCAGCGCCAGACGAGCTGGGTTTTCCCGGCGGCAAAATTTTTCTCAAAAGTCTGGAAATCAGGCTGCATGAAAGACTCTAATTAAAACTCCTGTGCTTCTGGCCCGTATACGGCCTCAAGCTGGTGACGGTTGATAACCACGCCGTATTTTTTCTGCTTGTCTGAGAGATATATCCCCAGGCCTTCACGCTGCATGTCCTCCAGCATGGACTTATTGTCTTCCGGAACTTCCGCTTTATCCGGCAGGGATGCAGACTGGATATACGCAAGACCAAGCCCGCCCTTTATCGAGACGGTGACATAGCTTCCCACGGGAGCTTTGAAGATAGTTGCAATGGAATCCTGCAACAAAGGCTCCGGCGTTTTAGCGTTCCGCTTCAGATTTTTCAGGGTTGTGACTTTTGTGCCTTTTTCATCCGCCTGGATTTGCTCAAAAGTTTTTTCACCCGATTCCGCCAGCGTAATCAACGCCTGCGCCTTTGCCTGATTGGCAAGAGAGCGCTGCATGGCCGCCCACATTTTCACCAGTTCCGGTTTCACTTCTTCCAGCGGTTTGTATGCCTGGGGAACGATTGCGTTCACATGCACCGCCACAAAATCGCCTTCCTTTGTCTCCGACATAGGTGACGTTTCGCCCTCCGGCAGTGAAAAGCCGTCTTTCAGAACAAGATCGCGGTAATCCCCGGTTTTTTCCAATAAAGGCGTAAGAACGTCCTTGTTGTTTTTATCCAGACCAAAACCGTTCATCGGCGGCAAGTCGATAACCTCCACATCCACCTGCTGACGCACCTCATCAAGCGAAGCGCCGCCCGCCAGCAAATCGTCGATCATTCCGGCCGTCTGATACATCTGGTCTGCCTGCTCGACACTGAGCAATTCCTTTTTAAGATCAGCGGCCACGGATTCAAAAGACTTGGTTTCCGGTTCCTTGATCTTTTTAAGAACTAAAACATGCCACCCCAGCGTAGATTGCACGGGGCCGATGACATCCCCGGCCTTGGCAGTAAAAGCGTCTTCGCGGATTTCATCCAGCAGGCCGCTCTCATCGAACTCTGCCTGTCCCAGATAAGCGGAACCATTGCCAGTAACCGCTTTCACCGCTTCCTCAAGTGACTGCCCGCTCTTGACGGCATCGGCTATTTTTT
>CAZBNG010000042.1:0-13459 GCA_964493095.1 uncultured Pseudobdellovibrionaceae bacterium | reverse complement strand
CTGTGAACTAACCAGCGATTGTTGCAAACTCCGCATTTCCGGAGTCTTATAAGCTTCGATATTTTCATCGTAGGCAGCACGCACCCTGTCATCGGAAATCTCGACGGTGTTTTTCAGCGCGTCGTGTTTCAGGCGCAGTATTTTAAACGTCCGGACCTCAGGAATAACAAAACGCGGCTTTGAACTTTCATACAGGGACTGGATTTTTTCGTCATCCGGCTGCCCCACATCGGAAACGACCGATTCAGGCAGGGAGAGCAGTTTTATACTCCGCGTTTCCTCATTATATAAGGCCAGGTCTTCTTCCAGCCCGGGCATAGCGGCTTTAAATCCGTTCTGGATGGACAGCGTCATCAGGTTTCCGGTGGCGTTTGCCGCGATTGAATGAATCAGTTCGCTTTCACTCAGGCCCTGAGACATTAAAATCTGTTTCAGGACATCGCTTTTATTCTGGCCAGGCTGCATCATCGGTGCCAGCAACGCATCAATACGTTTCACCACAAGCGCCCGGGGGATCATAACGCCGTTTTCCGATGCCGCTTTCAGCATGATGATGTCACGTATCTGGGCCGCCAGCATCTGGTCGATATATCCGGCGCGGTAAGCTTCCTGAGGACTTAACCCAAGGCGGGGCAGGGTGCGGCGCACATCCCGGTCAAAGGAAACGACGCTGATGTTCTCATGCCCTACGCGCGCGATATCGCTGCGACCCACGCCGCTACGGAAAAATCCGCCGACATCGGTAAGCGCCAGCCCGCCAACCGCCAGCAGTAAAAAGCCGAACAGTACGAACTTAATGATTTTGGATGACGCCCCATTGCGCAAAGACTGCATGACCATTGTTTATGATTTCCTTATGAATGCAATTACAAACGAGGTGACTATAAGCACCTTACTCACAAGCCTCAAGCCCTCTTTGCACGGTTTCCGTTGCGCAAGGAAATAAGTCGTGGCAAAAACAAGCTATGAAAAAATTAATCGCCGGCAACTGGAAGATGAACGGGTCCCTGAATGACGCTAAAAAGCTGATTTCGGACATTATTAACGGTATCGAGCGTGAAAGGGAACTGCTTAACATATGCGATTTCGTGGTCTGCCCGCCTTTTGTTCATATAAACGCCATCAAGCACACGCTGCTGGGTCATGAGCACGCCACTTACGGGGCGCAGGATTGCTCCGCTCATGAGAACGGCGCTTATACCGGAGACGTGTCCGCCGCGATGCTGGCCGATATGAAATGCCGCTATGTCATCCTCGGCCATTCCGAGCGCAGGCAATATCACAATGAAAGCAACGAACTGGTCGCGCTCAAGGCCGCGCGCGCCCATACCGCCGGACTGAAAACCATTATCTGCGTCGGGGAAACCGAAAGCGAGCGCGAGGCTGGCAAACAGGAAGAAGTGGTCAAGCGGCAGCTTGCAGGCTCTCTTCCGTCTTCCGCCAATGCCGGCAATACCGTGATCGCCTATGAACCCGTCTGGGCCATCGGCACTGGCAAAACCGCCAGCGCGGCGGATGCCGGGGCGATGCACAGCGTCATCCGGGACGAACTGGCTCAAAAGCTGAAAAATGCCGCAGATATCCGCATTCTTTACGGTGGTTCGATGAAACCGGAGAATGCACGGGAATTGCTGGCGACCCCCAATATTGACGGTGGGTTGATCGGTGGTGCCTCCTTAAAAGCGGACCAGTTTTTGGCAATTGCAAGATCGGCTCTTGCCATAGAGGCGTAAACAGAATAGAAAAACGTTCCATGGAATCAGTAATCCTTGTCATTCACCTGTTTTTAGCACTTGCCATTATCGGCCTGGTGCTCCTCCAGCGCTCCGAGGGGGGCGGGCTTGGTATCGGCGGCGGTGGCGGTTTGGGCGGCCTTGCATCCCCCAAAAGCACGGCGAACGCGCTGACCAAGGCAACCGGCTTTTGTGCCGCTGCGTTTTTTTGCACCAGCCTGTTGCTGGGCGTTTTGGCCGGCACACATTCCCGCGCCAACCACAGCATTCTCGATGCGCTGGACAATCCTCCAGCGGCGGAAAAAGAGGCTGCAACGGACATGCAGGACAATCAGGGTAAAGTAGAAGAAAATAAAACGGACACCGAAGCGGAGAAGCCTAAGGAGGAACCCGCGCCCTCGGTGCCCATAGCAGAATAGGCTCCATGACACGATTTATATTCATAACTGGCGGCGTTGTTTCCTCATTGGGAAAAGGCCTCGGCTCCGCTGCGCTTGGCGCTTTGCTGCAGGCACGTGGCTACCGGGTACGCCTTTGTAAACTAGACCCTTATCTGAACGTCGACCCCGGCACCATGAGCCCGTTCCAGCACGGCGAAGTCTATGTAACCGAGGATGGCGCGGAAACCGATCTGGACCTTGGCCATTACGAACGCTTTACCGGTGTTCCCGCCAAGGCGACGGACAACACCACCACGGGGCGCATTTACACCGAGGTGCTCCAGCGCGAGCGGCGCGGCGATTATCTTGGCGCGACCATACAGGTAATCCCCCACATTACGGATGAGATTAAAGACTTTATCCGCGAAAAGGACGGCACGGCCGATTTCGTGCTATGCGAGATCGGCGGCACGGTCGGGGACATCGAAAGCCTGCCTTTCCTTGAGGCTATCCGCCAGTTC
Organism: uncultured Pseudobdellovibrionaceae bacterium; assembly: GCA_964493095.1. Lineage (GTDB taxonomy): Bacteria > Pseudomonadota > Alphaproteobacteria > Micavibrionales > Micavibrionaceae > CAYXSX01. The sequence goes on along the minus strand of CAZBNG010000042.1, from coordinate 10,825 downwards.
GGCAACGAAGTCGGGCGCGACCGGGCGATTTACATCCATGTGACCCTGCTGCCCTATATTCCGGCGGCGGGCGAACTAAAAACCAAGCCGACCCAGCACTCCGTCAAGGAATTGATGAGCCACGGCATCCGCCCGCAAATCCTGCTTTGCCGCGCCGATCGTGCCATTGACGATGACGAGCGCCGCAAAATCGCGCTGTTTTGCAATATTGACGAGAAGAAAGTTATCCCGGCGCTGGATGTTAAATCCATCTACGAAGTGCCGCTGACCTACCACGCCGAAGGGCTGGATGCACAGGTCATGGACAGTTTCGGGATCAAGGACCTTTCTAGCCTCGATCTCTCCATCTGGGACAACATCGTCCGGCGTATCAAGGAACCCGAAGGCAAGGTGCGCATCGCGATTGTCGGTAAATACACCAACCTTGCCGACAGCTATAAATCCCTGAACGAAGCCCTTGTTCACGGCGGCATCGCCAATAACGTGGAAGTCGAGCTGAAATTCATAGAATCCGAGATTTTTGAAAAGGAAGACCCGGCGCCGTACCTTGAAAATATTCACGGTATCCTTGTGCCCGGCGGCTTTGGGGAGCGCGGCGCCGAAGGCAAGATCAGGGCCGTGCAATATGCCCGCGAGAAAAAAATCCCGTATTTCGGCATTTGTTTCGGTCTGCAGATGGCTGTTCTGGAAGCCGCGCGCAATCTTTGCGGCATCAAGGATGCCACCTCCACCGAATTTGCAACGGAAGGGGAGCACCTGATCGGCCTGATGACCGAGTGGACCAAGGACAATGAAAAGCAAAAACGCGGCAAGGATACGGATCTGGGCGGCACGATGCGCCTGGGGGCTTACCCGGCCAAGCTGGTCAAGGGTTCCAAAGTGGCGGAAATTTACGGTTCCACCGATATCAGCGAGCGTCACCGCCACCGCTATGAAGTGAACATCAATTATAAGGATCAGCTTGAAGAGAAGGGGTTTGTCTTCTCTGGTCTTTCACCCGACGGCACTTTGCCGGAAATCTGCGAGCGTAACGACCACCCGTGGTTTATCGGTGTGCAGTATCATCCCGAACTGAAATCCAAGCCTTTCGACCCGCACCCGCTGTTCGTCAGCTTCATCAAGGCCGCCGTCGCGCAAAGCCGGCTGGTTTAAAGATTTCTCTTTAAAATTTTTCATATAAATATTACATATTAAGAATGTATAAAATATACCGCATCATATCCGGCATCGAAACGAACGGTGTCTCATATTCTGCAGCCTTTGCCCTGAGAGAGGATTCCGGCGCTGCCACATGCCTGATTTTACCGCCCGACATAGCGGCGGTCTTTCCTGATACAAAGCTTGCCGAGGTGCAGATTCCACCGGGTGGATTGGAGAAAGTACACGTGTTGCCGCGTGATTTCCATGAGGATATCAGAAGGGAAGATTTCCCTTTTTCCCAAATGTTTACTGTCACGCAATATGGGGGCGTTTCAACAAAATTTCCTCTGGATATCTTTGCAGAATATGAAGCACACGAAGGCCTTTTATCTCCCTCCAGATAATTTAATCCTGCCTAAACACACTCTTTCAATTCCTGCTCAACTCTATTATACCTAACGCCATGAAAACCGCGAGTAAGACAATACGCATTCAGAACATTGAAATCGCCAATGACAAGCCATTCGTATTGTTTGGCGGGTTGAACGTTCTGGAAGATGAGGCGATCACCCTCAAGGCCGCCGAGGTTTACAAAACAATTACCGACAAGCTGGGCATTCCCTTTATTTTCAAGGCGAGCTTTGACAAGGCCAACCGCTCTTCCATTCATTCTTTCCGCGGCGTGGGGATGGAAGAGGGGCTTCGTATTTTTCAAAAGGTCAAAGCCGAGTTTGATAGCGTTCCCATCATCACCGACGTACATGAAATAGAGCAATGCGCGCCCGTCGCCGAAGTGGTTGACGTTTTGCAAATTCCTGCCTTTTTGGCACGACAGACCGATCTGGTGGAGGCTATGGCCAAAACCGGTGCGGTGATCAACATTAAAAAACCGCAATATATGTCCCCTTATCAGGTGGGCAACATCGTCGATAAATTTGCCGAATGCGGCAATGATAAAGCCATTATCTGCGAACGCGGCTTTGCTCTGGGCTATGACAATCTTGTCGTTGACCCCATGGCCTTTGGCGTGATGAAGGAAATGACGGGGGGGACACCGATTATCTGCGATACCGTTCATGCCTCTCAAATGCGCCTGCCGGGCAGTGAAGCTTCGGGCGGACGCCGCGCGCTTGTGCCGGACCTGACCCGCGCCGTGATGGCGATTGGATTGGCGGGACTGTTCATCGAGGCTTACGAAGACCCCGATAAGGCAAAATGCGACGGGCCATCCGCCTTACCTTACAACAAGCTTGAAGAATTTTTAACACAGGCCAAAGCTATCGATGATCTTGTGAAATCCATGGATTTGGTAAAAATACAGTAATTTTTAAGGAGACCATAAAATGAGCGCCATTATCGACATTCACGCCCGCCAGATCCTGGACAGCCGGGGCAATCCCACGGTGGAAGTGGAGGTAACGCTGGAGAGCGGGGCTATGGGCCGCGCCGCCGTGCCTTCGGGCGCTTCCACGGGCGCGCACGAAGCGGTTGAGCTGCGCGATGGTGATAAAAATGTCTATGGCGGCAAGGGCGTAACGCAGGCCGTGAATTTCGTGAATACCGAGATTTTTGAAGCGCTTGTCGGGCTGGACAGCGAGGAACAGATTTACCTCGACCGCGCCATGATCGAACTTGACGGCACACCGAATAAAGGCCGCCTTGGTGCCAACGCCATTTTGGGCGTCTCCATGGCGATTGCCAAGGCTACGGCGGAAGAGCTGGGCATGCCGCTTTACCGTTATGTCGGCGGTTCTTTCGCGCATCTGCTGCCCACGCCGATGATGAACATTATCAATGGCGGCGCGCATGCCGATAACCCGGTCGATATTCAGGAATTTATGATTATGCCTATTACTGCGCCAAGCTTTGCCGAAGCGTTGCGCGCCGGGGCGGAAGTATTCCATGCGCTGAAAAAAGAACTCTCCGCCGCAGGCCACAACACCAATGTCGGGGATGAGGGCGGCTTTGCCCCCGCCGTGAAATCCTCGGAAGAGGCGCTTGATTTCATCATGAAATCCATTGAAACCGCCGGATATAAGCCGGGCGAGGACATAGTGATTGCGCTTGATGCCGCTTCAACCGAATTTTACAAGGACGACCAATACCATCTGGAGGGCGAGGGCAAGGTTCTGAGCTCCGCTGAAATGGTGCAATATCTTGCCGATCTTTGCAGCCGTTACCCCATCGTTTCCATCGAAGACGGCATGGCCGAGGATGACTGGGAGGGCTGGAAAGCTCTCACCGCTGCGATTGGTGATAAAGTGCAGCTCGTGGGCGATGACCTTTACGTGACAAACCCGCAGCGCCTTGCCCGCGGCATTGAGGAAAAAGCCGGGAACGCTATCCTTGTGAAGGTCAACCAGATCGGATCGCTTTCCGAAACCCTGGAAGCCATCGAAATGGCGAAAAAGGCCGGGTTCGGGATTGTCTTATCGCACCGCTCCGGCGAAACGGAAGACTCCACCATTGCCGACCTCGCCGTAGCCACCAACGCCGGGCAGATCAAAACAGGCAGCCTGTCGCGCTCCGACCGCATCGCCAAGTACAACCAGCTTTTGCGCATCGAGGAAGAGCTGGGCCCGCAGGCGAAATACAGCAGCGCGTCTTTCCTGCGCACGCCCCTGGCAAAAGCGGTAAAAAAGAAAAACGCGGCTTAAAGAATATTTTTTAGATATTTTGCGGGGCTTATTTATTGAGTCATTAGAATCACTTAGCTGTCTGATTCTGTTTTTGTTCTCGTTTAAGCCACTGAATCCATTGATTCTTTTTACTTGCACACCCGAATCGGATGTGATTCGATAAAGGGGTCGTCGCGTGAATTTTCTTTCTGGCAAGGCGCAAGTGACGACAAATAGTTAAACGCTATTTTAGGAACGCAGCAACGCCGCCAGAGAGAAAAGGCGCAGACGAGATGAGAAGATTTCACCAACACCGCCATATCCTTCGTCAAAACCTCATCGCCGTTATGGGCGTATGCCTTTGCATGTATTTTGCCTATCACGCGATTCAGGGGGATCGTAGCTATTTGCAGTTATTGTCGCTAAATAAGACAATTGAGAATACTCAAACTGAGTACGAACGCATAAAATCTGAAAAAGAAGCGCTGGAAAAGAAAGTGGTCATGCTTCGCCCCTCATCGATTGACAAGGACCTTCTGGAAGAAAGAGCCAGAGCGGTTTTGGGCTACAAAAGCCCCGGTGAATGGGCGGTTGTGGGTGAAGCGCCCCGGTCATAAAATTTCAATTTCCTGACGTTTCTCGATCTGTTTTTTCCACTTTTCCCAAGTATTACAGTATGTTGCACCGCATCAAAAAACGGTTTTCTCTGGATTGCCCTTATAAAATCGTGTAGCAATTTGGAGTTTTCAAAAATGAACAGGAGCTATCACTTTGGCTAACTCTAAAGCTACTGATAAAAAGGAATCCAATAAAAAAACAACGGGCAATTCCCCCAAACTCAAATCCGTATCAAACTCCAACCCCGCGCCGTCCGTGGATGAGATGAAAAAGCTCTACCGCGATATGCTGCTGATCCGCCGTTTCGAGGAAAAAGCGGGGCAACTCTATGGCATGGGGCTGATCGGCGGGTTCTGCCACCTTTATATCGGGCAGGAGGCCGTTGTGACCGGTATTACTTCAGTGCAGGAAGAGCGGGACACCGTGGTCACCGCCTACCGTGACCACGCCCACATGCTGGCCTGCGAGATGGACCCGAAGGGCATTATGGCCGAACTGACAGGCCGCGAGGGCGGCTATTCCCGCGGCAAGGGCGGCTCCATGCACATGTTCTCCAAGGAAAAAGGCTTTTTCGGCGGCCACGGCATTGTCGGGGCAGGTACGTCAATCGGCACCGGGCTGGGCTTTTCCCACAAATACAAGGAAGACGGCGGCGTGGCGATTGCCTATATGGGCGATGGCGCGTCCAATCAGGGGCAGGTGGCAGAGTGCTACAACATGGCCGCCCTCTGGGATCTTCCCGTTCTTTTCGTGATTGAAAACAACCAATACGGCATGGGGACAAGCGTTTCCCGCTCCTCCGCCGGACAGCTTTACAAGCGCGGGGAAGGCTACGGCATTCCGGGTGAACAGGTGGACGGCATGGATGTGTTCGCCGTGCAGGCGGCGGCGCGTCAGGCGCTTGATTATGTGCGTTCCGGCGGCGGGCCTTACATTCTCGAAGTCATGACCTACCGCTACCGCGGCCACTCCATGTCCGACCCGGCCAAATACCGTACCAAGGAAGAGGTCAATTCAATGAAAGAAGACCGAGACCCGATCACCCATATCAAGGATATGTTGCAAGATGCCGGAGTAGCGGAAGAAGACATCAAGGTCATCGATAAGGAAATCAAGGAAATCGTCGCCGAGGCCGCCGAGTTTTCACAATCCAGCCCCGAGCCGCACCCGGACGAACTCTGGACCGATGTATTGGTGGAGGTTTAATTAACGCGAAGAAGCGAAGAAAACGAAGATCATGAGCGTTTTAAAAATACATAATGATATGCCTGAAGATATTGAGATTCTTTCCAAAGAACTCGTTGATTGTTTTTTTCAGGTGCATACGAGCTTGGGCCCTGGATTTCTGGAAATTAATTATGAGGATGCCCTTATCTGGGAACTTCAAAATAGAAAGATAAATTTTGAAAGGCAACGTCCGTTTAGGATCCCTTACAAGAATGCATATTTACAGTCCGAGTTTAGATTTGATCTGGTAATTGAAGATAAAATAATTGTTGAGATTAAGGCTGTTGAAAAAATTCATCCGGTGCACCAATCGCAACTTTACGCATATTTAAATGCGACTAAATTGCCTTTAGGCTTTCTTGTTAATTTTAACGTTCCTTTGATAAAAGACGGCATTGGCCGATATGTAAACAAAAATCTTCGTCCCTTCGACTCTTCGCGTAAAAAGGATTATTAAATATGCCAACTCAAATTCTAATGCCCGCGCTATCCCCCACAATGACCGAAGGCAATCTTGCCAAATGGCTCAAATCGGAGGGTGACAAAGTAGAAGCCGGTGATGTCATCGCCGAGATTGAAACCGACAAGGCCACGATGGAGGTCGAAGCCGTGGATGAAGGCGTTCTCGGCAAAATCCTGATTGCCGAAGGCACGCAAAGCGTGGCGGTAAACACACCAATCGCCATCCTCATCGGAGATGAGGAAGATGACTCGATGACTGGATCACTGGATGAGCAGAAGAGGGAGGAAAGCACTAAAGCGCCTGAAAAAACCTCCAGTCCTCCAGTCCTCCAGTCATCCGGTTCTCCAAAGAACCGCGATATTCTCTACGCCCAAGGGCAGGTGCTGGAGCCCCCGCCGTTTGATGAAGCGGCATTCACCGAAACCAAAACCATGACAGTGCGCGAGGCCTTGCGTGATGCCATGGCCGAAGAAATGCGCCGCGATGAAACCGTTTACCTGATGGGTGAGGAAGTGGCGCAATATCAGGGCGCTTATAAGGTTTCCCAAGGTCTTCTGGATGAATTCGGTGCAAAGCGCGTGATTGACACCCCCATCACTGAACACGGCTTTGCCGGGCTGGCTGTGGGTTCTGCGATGAACGGCCTGAAGCCCATTGTCGAGTTTATGACATGGAATTTCGGCATGCAGGCGATTGACCATATCATCAACTCCGCCGGGAAAACGCTTTACATGGCGGGCGGGCAACTTGGCTGTTCCATGGTGTTCCGCGGCCCCAACGGTGCGGCCAGCCGCGTCGCGGCTCAGCACTCCCAATGTTACGCCTCATGGTACGCGCATGTGCCGGGCCTGAAGGTTGTGGCACCATGGAGCGGGGCGGACGCCAAGGGCCTGCTGAAAGCGGCGATCCGCGACCCCAACCCGGTCGTGTTCCTTGAAAATGAAATCATGTACGGGCAGGCTTTCGATGTTCCCACGGATGAAGATTTTGTTATCCCGCTGGGCCGCGCCAAGATCGAGCGTGAAGGCTCTGACGTGACCATCGTTGCTTTCTCCATCATGGTCGGCAAAGCACTGGAAGCGGCGAATAAACTGGCGGAGCAGGGGATTGATGCGGAGGTCATTAACCTGCGCACTATTCGTCCGCTTGACCGTCACACTATTCTGGAGAGTCTCAAGAAGACAAACCGCATCGTAACGGTAGAAGAGGGCTGGCCGTTTGCGGGAATAGGCGCCGAGATTGCCGCGTTAATCGGCGAACATGCGTTTGATTATCTGGATGCGCCGCTGGCGCGCGTTCACGCCGCCGATGTGCCGCTGCCCTATGCCGCCAACCTGGAACAGCTCGCGCTGCCCCAGATCGATGAAATCGTTCATGCCGCAAGGAAAGTTTGTTATGCGGAGTAGAGATTATTGTTCAACTGGAGCGAAAAGCTCAGGAGGCAATTTACCTTTAATAAAGGAAATCGTTGATCTTCTGCCGTGGCTCGATGCTCCCGTAGGCAAACCTTGCAGAGCCAACGAACGCTGCTCAGGAGTAAGAGGTACATCATTTCTTGCGACAATCCGTCCACTAACAGCTTCTTGTACAATATGTCCGAAATGTCCTCTGTCAGGATCACCTTTAGATGTTTGTTCAAATTTGGTTATTAAGGCTGCAACTTTTTCAAATGCGCCCGCCTTGGGACCACGATTTTTTTTATTACTCATATTTTACCTCTTAAATTATTTCTACATTAACAATTTAGTAGCCATATTGAAAAATAATATGGAATTCAACAAAAAAGTTATGAAAAGATTTTTTTTATTCTTAAGCTGGAATGATAAATGGCTTTTTAAGAAAATTTTTTTGCAAAAAAATCAAAAGCCGACCTCAGCGAGTGTTGCATGTGATAAAATTTGGCGCTCCAAAGTCGCGGACTGTGCCAACGTTAATTGTCCTGCTATAATTTTTTCGGCAGGCACGCCTACACAGGCGGCTATTGGCCAGGCAAGCTGCTCACGGGCATCTCTGGCCAAATTAGAAAAAATTTCTATTAATCTCGCGCGGCGGGTAACTTCCATTTTTACGTCTTTTTCAAATCCATTTATTATAGAAAATACAGCAACAGCAGGATAAAAGCAAATGCCTATTAACGTCACCATGCCCGCACTATCCCCGACGATGACGGAGGGAAATCTTGCCAAATGGCTGAAGGCCGAAGGCGATACCGTAGAGGCCGGCGATGTGATCGCGGAAATCGAGACCGACAAGGCCACAATGGAGGTCGAGGCCGTAGACGAGGGAATCCTTGGTAAAATCCTCGTGCCTGCCGGAACGCAAAGCGTGCCTGTAAACGATGTGATTGCCATCCTGCTTGAAGATGGCGAAAAGTTTGATGACTCGATGACTGCATCACTGGATGAACAAAAGGTGCGTGACAAAAAAGAAAAACCTGAAGTCTCGAACTCAAAGACAGAAAAAGCCGCCAGTCCTCAAGTCATCCAGTCCTCAAGTCATCCGTCAAAAGGCGACCGTATCTTCGCCTCACCTCTTGCCAAGCGTATCGCTGCCGACAAAGGTATAGACCTCTCCACGATCAAGGGTTCCGGCCCCCATGGCCGTATCGTTAAGGCCGATCTTGAAAACGCAAAAGCGGGAAGCGCGAAAACCGCCCCCGCAGCGGGACCGCAACCCACAGGTGATGAAAAAATCAATGAATACGGCATGATTTACACCGAAGTGCCCAATAACAACATTAAGAAAATTACCGCGAAACGCCTGCAGGAATCCAAAAGCACGGTGCCGCATTTCTACCTCACCATTGAATGCGTTCTCGACAATCTCCTCGCCGCGCGGCAGGAAATCAACGAGCAGGCCGGTGGCGCTTATAAACTTTCCGTCAACGATTTCATCATCAAGGCCAACGCCATGGCGCTGCAAGCTTACCCCGCAGCCAATGTACAATGGACCGACGAAGCGCTACGCCAATTCAAACATTCCGATATTTCCGTGGCCGTCGCCACGCCAAACGGGCTGATTACGCCGATTGTAAAACAGGCCGAGCTCAAGGGCCTGCGCCAGATTTCCGAGGAGGTCAAAGATCTCGCCGGGCGCGGGCGCGAAGGCAAGCTTAAACCCGAAGAATTTCAGGGCGGCACCTTTACCGTTTCCAATCTGGGCATGTTCGGCATTCAGGAATTCGGCGCAATCATCAACCCGCCGCAAAGCTGCATTATGGCTGTCGGGGCAGGGGAGCAAATGCCGCGCGCGGTGAACGGCGAAGTTAAAATCCAGACCGTGATGAAGGTAACGCTTTCCACCGACCACCGTAGCGTGGACGGCGCGGTCGGCGCGGAATACCTGCAATATTTCAAACGCTTCATTGAAAACCCCGTCACCATGCTGGTATAGGTTATGATCATGCGCAGGAAAATCATCGGCGTTATGGGCTCGCACGAAGAGGACTGGGAGCAGTTCGCCGCTCCCGCAGGCCGGTTGATCGCCCAGCGCGGCTACCACCTTTTAACCGGGGCGGGCGGCGGCACTATGACGGCCGTGTCAAAGGCTTTCATGGAAGTGGAAGGACGCGAAGGCGTTGTCATCGGCATCAAACCGATACAAGATTACAAAGGCGAAAAACCATCGAAAGAAGAATTTCCCAACCCCTATATCGATGTTCCCATCGCCACGCCGCTCAGCGCCAAGGCGCAAAACGACGCCATGCCCTATAGCCGCAATCTGGTTAATGTCATGAGCTCGGATGCGCTGGTCATCCTGCCCGGCTCCCACGGCACGCAGAACGAAGTATCCATCGCCCTGATGTATAACAAACCGCTGGTGATGTTCGGGCCCGATACGGCGTTCGCCAAATTCCCGCAGGATCCGCTTCATACCGATAATATAGCCCATGTGGCCCAGTTTTTTGATGATGTATTTGGAGATGGAGAGTAAATGTCCGACAAGAATTTTGATGTCATAGTCATCGGTGGCGGTCCCGGCGGATATGTTGCGGCGATCCGCGCGGCGCAGCTAAAAATGAAAGTCGCCGTCATAGAGGCCAATCACCTGGGCGGCATTTGCCTGAACTGGGGCTGTATTCCCACCAAAGCGCTTTTGCGTTCTGCCGAAGTGTTTCACCTGATGAACCATGCGGGTGATTTTGGCCTCTCTGCCAAAGATATCAGCTTTGACCTCAAGAAAGTCGTAGAGCGCTCCCGCGGTGTCGCGAAACAGCTTTCCGGCGGTATCGGCCATTTGCTCAAGAAAAACAAAGTCACAGTCTTTGACGGCTTCGGCAAGCTTGAGGGCAAAGGCAAAGTCAGCGTTGAAAAAGGCGGCAAGAAGATTGATGAAATTTCCGCCAAGCACATCATCATCGCCACAGGGGCAAAGGCGCGCGTGCTTCCCGGCCTTGAGCCCGATGGCAAATTTGTCTGGACGTATAAAGAGGCGCTAGTGCCCGATACAATGCCAAAGAAACTTCTGGTCATTGGCTCCGGCGCTATTGGTATTGAATTTGCCAGCTTCTTTAAAACCCTCGGCGCGGACGTCACTGTTGTTGAAATGATGGATCGCATCGTTCCCGTGGAAGATGCCGAAATATCCGTCCTGCTGGAAAAAGCCCTCACCAAACAGGGGATGAAAATCATTAAAAATGCCAAAGTCTCCAAACTGGACAAAGGCAAGGATAGCGTCACCGCGCATATTGAGGGCAAAGACGGTAAAATAGAAAAGCTGGAATTCGACCGTGTTATTTCCGCCGTGGGCATTATCGCCA
>CAZBNG010000041.1:17310-17538 GCA_964493095.1 uncultured Pseudobdellovibrionaceae bacterium | reverse complement strand
CTAATGTTGTCCCAAAAACCACTTCACCCAAATCCTCATCCCACCAAGAAACGGCTCGGTAATAAGCTTGCTTTCCCGGAGCAGCATCTTTGAACGCATCAACCAGACAACCAAAACGATCGTCATTGCACCCTAGCTCAAGAGTCATATCCTGTTCACTTTATTATAATTTTTCTTAACCGCATGACGGCGTTACCATACGCTCGCATTTATGTTATGTCAACGATA
>CAZBNG010000041.1:0-17300 GCA_964493095.1 uncultured Pseudobdellovibrionaceae bacterium | reverse complement strand
TCTACCATTGCCGCCCAAACTTCGCTATAACCATTGCCATGATTAAGAAAGCTCCCGCAAAGAAAAACCAGTCCGTTTATGCCCCGCCCTCCCGAGAAGCGGTGATCGAAAGCCATACGCTGGCCATTGTCGTGAAGAACGAACCCGGTGTTCTGGCGCGCGTCATCGGCCTGTTTACCGGGCGCGGCTATAATATCGACAGCCTCACGGTGGCGGAAACCGACCACCAGGAAGGCATGTCCCGCATCACCATTATCGCCAGCGGTACGCCCGAGGTGATTGAGCAGATCAAACAATCATTGCGCCAGCTGGTACCCGTAAAGCGCGTACGCGACCTTACCACCTTCGGCCCGCATATCGAGCGTGAACTGGCGCTGGTCAAAGTATCCAGCATAGGGGACAAGCGTATCGAGGCCCTGCGCCTTGCCGATATTTTCCGCGCCAAGCCCGTAGATTCCACGCTGGAATCCTTCGTTTTTGAAATCACGGGAACGACGGAAAAGGTCGATGCCTTTATTGATCTCATGAAACCGCTGGGGCTGATCGACGTTTCACGCACGGGCGTCGCCGCAATTTCCCGCGGCTCCACCACGCACGACGAAGTGGATTGACGCCGCGCTTGCGTAAATTGATTATTGGTGTAATCAAAGACATTGGACTTCCGCCAAACTACGTCCAGTGATTTTCGATTACAAAAGGTACGTTGTGGGTTTGGTATGGCTGGCCGTCTTTTATTTGAACAAGACATATGTTTTCAGCCTTCTTCATATGCGTCCGCATCGCATCCTGCACAGCCATGCTGATGTCCTGAATTCTTCCATTTTTTCCAATAAATACGAGACGAGATCCGTGAATGTCGTAAATCACGTATTCTATTTCCTCCGGGTTTGGCTTTTCATGAAAAACGTATAACTTTCCGTCCGCGTTAACGGCCAGATCAACATCCATTCCCGAACGCATGTCCGGAAGCACGGGAAGCTCCTCTACAGAGGGCAGGTTTTGGAGGTCCAAGGTCTTTTTTGGCGCTAAAGGATCGAAATCCGGTTCGGGCTGATCGCTCATATATTTACTTTGTGTAAACTTGAAAAAACAACAAAGTTCATTCTAAAACAATTTAAGCCATCATGGAAGACACCGGCATACCAATCTGCTGCTGGTTAGGAGACGGAGCCATCTGATGATCAGGTTGCTGTTCCTGCTGCTGCTGCCTTTGCAACTCGGCCATCGTCATCATGGGGCCTGCTTTGCCATTATCCGGGTTTATCATCACGACCTGTGTCTGCGGCCCCATCGCGGCGGCGGCCTGAAAACCGCTTCCCTGTATCATCAAGGGCTTTGAGGTATCGAGAGCAAAAACCGGCGCGTGATCATGCGCATGTTTGGTCAGCTCTTTTAGCGATATATCCGCCGGAAGGTTATGCTTTGCAATATAATGTTTGATAGCATCAACACTTCTATGACCTTCGCGGCCATCAGCACACTCTTCCTTACCCGTAACGCTGCTCTTAAATGTCATAAGTTTCTTGCATTCAGGATCCTTGGCAAGCTCTGTCTGCAGTTTCTGAAAATCATCGTTAAAACCTTTCGCACGACCACCATTCCACGTAATGGCCGGACGGCCGCCTTCCGATACCCTCGGCGCTTCTGCCCCGGGCGCAACCGGGGATGTCAGCGATACCCGCTGCACACTCGCCCCTGTCGGCGGTTCCAATGATCGCGGCGCCGCTACAGGCGTCACCGGGGCGGCTTTCGGCGCAGTGACAGGCGCGGCGCTGCCGTGTTTTTCACCGGGATCAGGGGCCGGCGTTCTATGAGGGCGGCCTTGCGGCAGCGGCGGCGGGGCTTCCGGCTGCTTTTCCTTAAGCCACGGCATTTCATCAGGTTTAAGATATCTTGGTTTAGCCGGCTCATTACCTTTAAGGTCTTCACCAATTTTACGGCCCTGATCGCGTATTTTATCGCCCAAAGGTTCGAGCTGCTGAGCTTTTTGCTGAAGCACAGGTTTTGCGCCTGCAAGCATACCTTCCATAGCCTGCTTAAGCCCGTTAAGTCCGACCCGGGCGTCCATGGCGCCGCCCTTTGCCATTCCCACAAGGCCTCCGCCAACACCAAACAAGCGGGGCAGCATATCCTGAGGCGTTCCCCCCTGTTGAACGGCCCGTCTCGCCTGCTCATTTATTTCGGCGGCGGGGCCGGCCATACGCTCTCTTACATCTGCACCGGCCTGTCTGCTTAAATCTCCTAATTTCTGTCCCAAGTCTCCCATGCCTTCCAGATTGGGAAGCAAACCGTTGTCAGGCCCTTGATACTCCCCGCGTGTACTACCGAAACCCTGCACGGGCGCGGAGGGAGATGGCGTAAACGGATGAGTCTTAGCCTCCGCAACGGCAGACGGACCTTTCAGTTGTGTCATGGGTTTGTACCCATTATCCTGAAACGTCTTCTGTGCCTCCAAACCCTGGACTTTTGCAAGCACTCCTTTAGGCATATATTTACTTTCAACGACGATATACTCGTCACCAAAGCTTATGCGATAGAAGGACTTGTCCTTAAAATCAGCTTCTCTTGTAATAGTAACAGAGGGGCTGTCGGCCATCCTTTCCCGCAGGTGGTTCGTATTTAAAAGCATCTGATTTTCGCCGACATATGCTGAAAAACTGTTGAAGCTTTTTAGCTGTCCACCCTCAACCGCTATACTAGACAATGACGGAGGTAATGCCCCGCCAATCGTACGCAAGGTCGTATCACCGCTAACAGCCCGCACCCGTACCCTGTTAAAGGCCGCGATATCCTGTTCTCCCAGAGTATAGGAATTGCCTTCAATCCTGCCGGCCGCCGGCTGATTTCCCTGGGGCGCAGCAGCGGCGGCATGCTTTTGCCCCCCGACATTTGCACCAATTTCAACGGTTATTCCGGGTTTTAAATCTTCGGCAATATTCGCTAGATCACGATTTGCCGCCCTAAGATCGCTACCATGAAAATCCAGAAACTCTCCGCTCCCAAGATGTAACCGGTAATAATCCTCTGATGTTCCGAATTCGTCGGAGGCAACCGTACCTATTTTCTCTATACTGCCTCCCTGGCTGCGGAGAATATCCTGCAAAGGTATCCTGGACGTATTAATGGCCTGCGTAGGCAACCCTTTGCCGTTATATATTTCGTCTGCTGTTTTACCTGCAAAACTGCTTTTTAAATCAAGCGGCTTCAGCCCGGACATGCCGTTAAATGAACCGCCGACAACCTGAATCGTGTCGGCGAACTCAAAAGTTTGCTTATCATGAAAAACAAATGTCGTATTTCCGTTATTATACCCGCCCATTATCTTCTCTCATGCTGCCCACGTTATTTTACCTGTTAATTCTACGGAAAAAACCTTTACAAAGCCTTAACCAACGCTTAGCTACCCACAGGCCCCAAAACCCCGCTTTTTCCCTTGATTTTGGCCTCAAAACCCTGTTTTATGCGGGTTCATTGGATATTTGAAAAAAAGAGGTTAAAACCATGACACAGGCAGCTGCCGCAGCGGAAACACCCGCGAACCGGACATCTTTGAATGTCTACTACGATAAGGACTGCAATCCCGGCCTTCTGAAAGATAAAAAGGTCGTGATTATCGGCTACGGCTCACAAGGCCACGCCCATGCCCAAAACCTGAAAGACAGCGGCGCAAACAACGTTATAATCGGCCTACGTGACGGCTCAGGCTCTGCCGCCAAGGCAAAAGCCGCCGGTTTTGAAGTTATGGAGCCCGCAGAGGCGGTTAAGGACGCCGATGTCGTCATGCTCCTCGTCCCTGATGAAAACCAGCAGGATCTGTACAACGAACACCTGGCCGACAACATGAAACAAGGCGCCGCGCTGGCTTTTGCCCACGGCCTTAATGTCCATTTCGGCCTGATCAAGCCCCGCGCGGACCTGGATGTCTTCATGGTTGCGCCCAAGGGCCCGGGCCACACCGTGCGCGGCGAATATCAAAAAGGTGGTGGCGTGCCCTGCCTTATTGCCGTGGCGCAGGATGCCACAGGCAACGCCAAGGAAATCGCCCTTGCCTATGCTTCCCTCGTGGGTGGCGGCCGCTCCGGCATTATCGAGACAACCTTTAAAGATGAGTGTGAAACCGACCTTTTCGGCGAGCAGGCCGTTCTTTGCGGCGGCATCACCTCCCTCATCAAAGCGGGTTATGAAACGCTGGTAGAAGCCGGTTATCCGCCGGAAATGGCATATTTCGAGTGCCTGCATGAAACAAAGCTGATCGTGGACCTAATCTACGAAGCCGGTCTTGCCAATATGCGCTATTCTATCTCCAACACGGCGGAATTCGGCGACTATGTTTCCGGCCCGCGCGTAATTACGCAGGAAACAAAGGCGGAAATGAAGCGCATTCTGGAAGATATCCAGTCCGGAAAATTCGTGGAAAGCTTCATGGGCGGCAACAAGGAGGGCCTGAACCGCCTGAAAGAAATGCGCGAAAAAGAAGCCCAGCACGACATCGAGGTCGTCGGCGAGCGCCTGCGCGCCATGATGCCATGGATCGGCAAAAACAAGCTGGTCGATAAGGAAAGAAACTGAGGGTTTTGTTAGAGGCGCCAGCCGAATTCTACAAAACCCTCATCCTGAGCGATAGCGAAGGATCTCCCTAACCATATGAGATTCTTCGGCTTCGCCTCAGAATGACAATTTTAAAAGCCCTTGAGCCGGACGGTTTAAGGGTTTTTTTTATTGCCCCGTTTACCTCTCTTTAACCCCAAAACCCCATAATAAGAGCGACCATAGAGGGGACGGGGCGAATGGCCGATACATGGGATTCAGAGTTACCGAAGCTGGGCGATATTTTCGCACAGAACAAGGGCACGCTTTCCCCCACAGCCATCAAAGCCGCGCAGGATCAGTATCAGGGCATCGAAGGCTACCGCCGCATGCATCGGGAATTAACCCAATCACTTTACGATGAAATGCCTGAAATGCGCGGAAGACTCGAAATTGTTGACCACAGCCGCCCCCCACAAGAAGAAATCCAACGCATTGCAAAAAGTTTGAATATTTCATCTGAAAAAGTCACAGAAATCATCGGGGCTAAAAATAAAGAAGAAAAATATACCGGAAAGATCAAAACCTTAACTTCTGAAGGAGCCTATCTTGATGACGGGAGCTATATATGTATAGCAAGCGACCTACCCCTTTACAAAAAAGACTTGAGCTTTTCAGAAATAAAAACATACGCCCGATTTAAAATACATGAAACCATGCACTGTCTTGATGAGGCGTTTTACACTCCTCAAAACGGTGAAAAATCCATATATGCCCAATACGGCCACTCAAGGGCCTATTCCATTTTGAGAGCTTGGGAAATGTTTGCTGACACCGGAGCACAATCCCTAATGCTTAAGAATGGAGATAGTGCCGAAAGCACACTAGAACTTATAACTGACTACGATCTTCAAAAACCTATTTTATATTACGACGAACCTAACGATGAACGAGCCCTGAGATATGATAATGGGAACGTATTGCGCGCGTTATTACATACAGAGCAAGGTGGAGCTGGCTTAACCGGATTTTACATGAAGGGCTGGAAAGAGGCCGCAGAGCAAGCAGATCACCTTCGAAAACAAACCAGCAATCTTGAATCACAAAATATAGCTCGAGACATTGTTCAAAATCGCATACTGGTCTTTGTATATAAAAGACTTGCTAGCAATAGCATGGCAGATATTCAAGATGATGAAAAACACTGGAAATCGGCGGGCTATGACGACCTGGAAGAAGCGTTCAATACCCATTTCACTGAGGGTTTTTTTGTAAAATATAAGAACGGTGAATTCAAAAACGATCCTCAAGCAAACCGTATATTGGAAGCAGCTTTGAAAGTTCATGGAGAATTCACAAAATGGTTAGAAGAGAACGCCGATATGATCCCTGGATCGGAACGAATTTTGGCCGGACAAAAAAGAGTTCTAAATGGCTATGAAGGCGATGTTGATTTAAGCATTAAAGATAAACCGCTTTCGGCTCTACAAATTCTAGGGTATGCCGCCCTTAAAATGTATGAACAGCCTGACTCCCTTTTAGCAAAAGAAGTTTTCGAGGCGGCCATGAATTCTATTCGTTACTTCACCATGGATTCAGAAGATCTTTGGTTAGACAATCTTGAAGCCACAAGAGAGAGGTTAACAAGCGATCCGAATGCAGCGCGTAGGTTAATCAAAGGTGAAAGCTTTGAAACTCTTTCGGAACCGGAACAGCCTGCTGCTTCAGAAACAAGAAATCATCAACCATTATCCTTACCTGTTTCAACCACCCCATAACTTTTAATTTAGCACCCCTGCTCCGGCTCCTCAGGCTCAATACACATTTCCCTCAAGCTCGGGGCGACCAGAGAGCTCGGCTTTACCCAAGAACACCCAACCCTGTTTAAAATTCTTGCGACACTTACGTTAGGAGCACGAATAAATCCTCGTGTATTCGTCACTTGCACAACAGCACACGCCATAAAAAAATCTTTTAAAAAAGATATACCTTCCGACAGTGTTATTTCTTCGCTTAATAATTTAGGCATTGCTTGCTTTAAGCGATTGGTTCGCACACTATCATAATCAAGCCTAAGAAGGCAGATTTCGAAGGCTTCGGAAACTGTACGTACGCCATAAACTTTTTGATAAAGGGGTAGGCAATCCTCAGCCATTCTGCGATAAAACCCTATGAGATCGGAGGGTCTTGCATTCACGTTTCCAAAACCTTCAGGATGTTGTCTATACAGGTAATAACATTCATTAAGCCTTATTGCTTTTGCATCTCCCCTTTTAAGAACTGCCCCGCTTAATAGCTTTGCAAAAAAATGGGAATCTTCGCCGCGGGGCATGTCCTCAGCATAGCCATTAACATTGGAATCAAGCGCATCTTGTTTTCTAAACACACCGATATTAGGTTCCCCACCGAGAGCCACAACTGCTTCCAAAGGATATTTTAAAGGCCAGCCGTGAAAGGTGTGTTTGCCAAAAAAATACATCTCGCAATCTACAAAACAAACATCGGGTGATTGCTCCAGAATCTTTATTGCGCGGTTTAAATATGAACCTTTCCTTGCCAAAAAATCAGGATCATAGGCGTACATATCATCGGCATCCAGCCCGGCGATATATCTGAAATTTGCATTTCTTAAAGCAACATTACGGGCCGCAGATTGCCCCTTATTTTCCTGATGAATAATACGGATATGCGGATCGTTACGCTTATCAATTGCAGCAAGGGCGCGCAGCGTTTGCGGGTCGGTTGAGCCGTCATTAACAATAATGATCTCAAAACCATCTTCGGGAAGACCCTGGCAAAAAACGGAATCTACAGCATCGTGCAGATAATTCCCTGCGTTATAGCAGGGTATAATAATGCTAACTCCAAGGGGTTCTGGTGGCTGATCATGCTTGTTGCAATCAAACTCTGCCTTCATTGATACAAACCTTCCTCTATTTGAAAGACAATACCTAAGCATTATGAAAATATCAAGTTTTTAGTGCTTTCCTGCCTTCTAGGTAGGTTTGCTGTTAAATAACCCGTAGAAATTTAGAAAGCTCAGGCGTATGATCGCGCTATGAACCGCAGAAACACCGCCACAAAAGGCGCAAAACCAAAAGCAGAAGCCAAAAAAGCAAAAATCATTCACCCGCCGCACAAGGAACATCCCCTTGTCGGGATGAGTGCGGCCATCGGGGCATTTTTCATGATGGCGGTAATGAACGCTTTTGCCAAAATCCTGAGCGAAAGCCATCACGTGATCGAGATTGCCTTTTACAGGAACCTGATCGCCACCCTGCCTTTCCTGATATGGATTTTCGTGTTCGGCCGTACCGACATCCTGAAAATCAACGCCAACCCCATCGGCATCGGCGTACGTTCCGTGATCGGCACGCTCAGTCTGGCTACAACCTTCGCCGCCTTTGCCAGCATGCCCATGGCCGATACGACGGCGTTCCTGTTTACGGCCTCGCTGTTCATCCCAATCCTGGGTATTATCTTCCTGGGCGAAAAAGTCGGCCCCTATCGCTGGGGTGCCGTACTGGTAGGTTTTATCGGCGTTCTCATCATGCTGCAACCCAGCGGGCAGTTTAACAGCCTTGGCGTAACGCTGGCGCTGAGCGCGGCTTTCATGCACGCCACGCTGCAAACCATATTGCGCGCACTGGGAAAGACCGAAAAGCCGGAAACCGTAACCTTTTACTTCGTAACCATAGGAACGATCGTCTCTGCCCTCGCCCTGCCGTTTGTGGCAAAGCCGCCTACCTTGCATGAAATCCCGCTGCTTTTTGCCGTGGGATTGACCGGCGCCATGGCGCAATTCCTGCTCTCCATCGCCTTTAAAAACGCCGCCGCCGCCGTTGTAACCGTGTTTAATTACAGCGGCATTATCTGGGCCACCACTTTCGGCTGGTTTATCTGGGGCGACTGGCCGACCAGCACGATCCTGATCGGCGGTGCGATTGTTATTTCCTCCAATGTGTTTATCCTGTGGCGGGAAAGCAAGAAGGCGGTCGTTACCGATGCGCGCGTCAACGCCAAACTATAACAAGACAAGGCATTAAGAATGAACCGTCCCCGTCCTGCCGAAAACGCCCTGCTCGGCATAAGCCTGAGCATTTTCGCTGCCTCCTGCATTGCAGCGATGAATTTATTCTCCAAATTGCTCGCCCCTTATATGATCGCCACCGACGTAACCTTTACGCGCAACGTGGTGGCGCTGGCGCTTTTGCTCGTCCTCATGGTTTTCTTTCCCGGCTTTCGCGACCTGAAAACCCGGCGACCCTTCGGTCACATCCTGCGCGCCTTTTTGGGAACGGCGGGGCTTACTTTCGGATTCTGGACCTTCCAGCTTATGCCGATGGCGCAGGCCACACTCTTTCTTTTTACACAGCCGCTTTTCGTCGTTTTGTTCTCCTACCCGGTGTTGAAAGAAAAGGTCGGAATCTATCGTATCCTTGCCGTTCTGATCGGATTTTCAGGCATTTTCATCATCGCCGGCCCATCGGGCGACTTGCCGCTTTCCTCCGTTGCCATCGGCCTTGCCACCGGATTCTTTAACGCTACCGTGGCTTTGTGCTTACGCTGGCTGGGCAGCACCGAAAATGCAGGACGTACCGTATTTTATTTTCTAGCCTTCGGCATGGTGATTACCGGCACACTTGTTTTCTCGCCGCTCACACAAAGCGCTATACCGACCCTGGCGCTCACCCCGCACATCGCATTGCTATGCCTTGGCCTCGGATTTTTCGGCATGTCGTCCCTGATCGCCAAAACGCAAAGCTACCGCCTTGCCCGCGCCGCCGTCATAACGCCGACAAATTACACGATTATTATCTGGGCCGTGATGTTCGATTATTTCATCTGGCATACCCTGCCCAGCACCCGCGTAATCGCAGGCGCGTTCATCATCATCGCCTCCAACCTGTTTATCATTTACCGTGAAGTGCAGGCGGGGAAAAAGAAAATCCTGAGCGTAGAAGAATAATCCTGCCGCGTTATTTCTTTTTCATCTCGGATTTAAGCGCGGCCACTTCCTTGCGCAAGGCCTTCATCTCCGCCGCCATTTCCTTAAATCCTGCGCGGCGCTCCGGCCCTTTATACGCCGCCGCTTCCTCTTCCTGATGCACGATGTTCATCGCGTCAACGATAATACCGATAAACAGGTTCAGAACGGCAAAGCTGGTGATGATAATAAACGGAATGAAAAACATCCATGACCACGGGTAAACCTGCATCACCGGGCGAACGATATCATCCGACCACCCCTCCAGCGTCATGATCTGGAACAGCGTGTACATGGAAGCACCGACGGAATGAAAGCGCTCCGAAACATCATGCAGCGGATGTGCAAAGAACATCTTCGTCGCGAGCACCGATGAAACATAGAAAATAATCAGCAAAACCGCCATGATCGAAGCCATCCCCGGAATCGCGCTGAACAAGGCGGAAATAACCCGGCGCATTTGCGGAACGACGGATACAAGGCGCAGCACCCGCAACACCCGCAAGGTCCGCAATACCGAAAGCGCTCCGATCGCAGGGATCAGCGATATACCGACAATAATGAAATCGAAGACATTCCAGCCAGAGCGGAAAAACGACAGACGCTGCACATAGAATTTCAGCAAAAGCTCAACCACAAAAATGCCCAGCGCCGTCTCGTCAAGGAAGCTCAGAATATGCCCGTAGTTTTTCACAAGCTCCCGGTCAGTCTCCAGCCCCAGCACCACCGCGTTGGCAAGGATCACGAGTGTAATAAAGGTTGTAAAAAAAGGATGTTCTATCAGCTTGCCCGCCGCCTCTCGTAATCCGCCCTTATTCTTACCGGTTTTTTTGCCCGCTTTTGCGGCGCCTTTTCTGCTTTTAGCCATGCCTGGTTTTCCCCGTCGGTTGGAAGTTACGGCAAGGCAGGAAAGCCCCCCGCAAATCAGGTAAATTATCATCCAAGACAGGATTTGCGGCAAGCCCGAATATATTGTCTCCTTATTCTATTTCGTCGTTGCACGGCCCCGTCCGTGCAATCCCCCTGCTCTCATTATGAATCACCCGCACTTGTGCCCTTTAGGGCATAAAGCGGGTGATGACGTGATTTTGTCCACGCTGTAAACCTGTCCCCGATTATCCAGTTTTTACTTGATTTATGCGCTCTTCCCCGTGTATAACCCACCCCATTAGAGATGATCTGGCTTGTAACGGCTGCCTCGGTCATCGGCTTACGCCTCTTAAAAGCCCGTGTTTAAAGGACATTTCAAAGAGATTTGTTTTTACACGCGGCGCGAGAAGCGAAGCGTAGTTCATCCTACGCGAGCGACGAGCAACAAAGTGTAAGAACAAATATCGAAGAAAAAGGAGACAGAAATGCCGAAAATGAAGACCAAGTCCGGTGCCAAGAAGCGCTTCCGCGTGACCGCCTCCGGCAAAGTAAAGGCCAAACAGGCCTATATGCGCCACATGCAGATGAACAAACCCAAGTCAATGAAGCGCAAAGCGCGCGGACAGGGCATTTTGTGCGCGGCAGATGCCCGCATCATCCTGCGCAACTTCCTGCCTTATAAACGCAGAACGGAAAACACGGCTCCGAAAGCCGCCCAGGGAGGCAAATAGTCATGGCACGCACCAAAGGGGGCCCACGCGCCCACGCAAGACACAGAAAAGTTATCACCGCGGCCAAAGGTTATTACGGCCGCCGCAAAAACTGTTTCCGCACCGCCGTTCAGGCTGTGGAGAAAGCAGGTCAGTACGCTTACCGCGACCGCCGCGCCAAGAAACGTGATTTCCGCGCACTGTGGATCCAGCGTATCAATGCGGCTGCACGCCTGCACGGCCTGAAATACTCCACGCTGATTAACGGCCTGAAACTGGCGGGTATCGAGCTGGACCGCAAGGTTCTGTCCGACCTCGCCATCCGCGACGCAAAGGCCTTCGAAGCTGTCGCAAAGCAAGCCAAAGCGGCTCTGGATAAAAAAGCGGCTTAATACAAACGTCATTGCGAGAAGCGCAGCGACGAAGCAATCCGGTAAACAGTCTGTGTTTCAAGATTGCTTCGGCTTTTACAAAGCCTCGAAATGACAGAAAAAGGATAAAAAACGGCCCTACCTGTGGGGCCGTTTTATTATGAACGAACCACCAAGATCACCAAGCACACCAAGGTTAATTTTTTGGGGCATTATATTTCAAACAACGATTTCTTGGTGAACCTTGGTGCGCTTCGTGGTTAAATTCCTTCCATGAACACCCACAAACTCATCGTTTTTGACTGGAACTCGACGCTGCTGGCCGACACGGTGGCGGCGTGGAAGGCTTCCAATGCCTGCCTTGAATTTTACGGCGGCAAGGCCATTTCCCTTGCACGTTTCCGCGACACCTTTCATTTCCCGGTGATCCATTTTTATACCCAAAACGGGGTGAGCGCCGATACCGTGCTGCGCGATAAAGACGGCGGAAATGCGGTATTCCAGGGCTCTTACGAACGGCTCGCCGCCACCGCTCGCACAAGAACGGGCGCGCGTGATTTGCTGGATCATCTCACCGCCGCAGATTATTCCGTTATCGTGCTGTCCAATTACCTGACCGATAAAATCAACGGCCACCTGACGCGCCTGAAAATTGGTCACTATTTTCACCATGTATCGGCGCATAACTGCGACGGCACCACCATCTTGCAGAGCACGTCAAAGGCCGAGCGGCTTTCCGATTTCATGATCAAACGCAATTACAAGCCCGCCGACACTATTATTATCGGGGATTCCATGGAGGAGCCCGAGATAGCCCGCAAGCTGGGCCTGACCTCTATCGGCATTACGGACGGCTGTATTTCCCGCGCCCGCCTCAAGGCCGCCGCCCCGGATCATATTGTGAATTCGTTATCTGAAATAAAAGCCTTGGTATGACGCACACTTCTTGATAAAAAGCTTGAACCATGACCGATGTAAACGCTTTAAAAACAGAACTTTCCTCGATGATCGAGGCCGCGGGCGACCTCAAAGCGCTGGAAGAGGCGCGCGTCAGCGCCCTTGGCAAAAAGGGCCGCATTACCGATCTCATGAAAACGCTCGGCGGCATGGACCCGGAGGAGCGCAAGGAAAAAGGCCCGCAGCTCAACGCCCTGAAGGACGAGATTTCCGCCCTGATCGAAAAGCAGGAAAAAGCGCTGAAAAAGCAAGAGCTCGACCAGCGCCTTGCTAACGAAACCATCGACATTACTCTTTCCCCGCGCCCGGAGCGCAAGGGCTCCATCCATCCCATTTCCCAGACGATGGAGGAACTTGTCGGCATTTTCGCCGCCATGGGTTTCATGGTCGCCGAAGGACCGGATATCGAGGATGATTACCACAATTTCACGGCGTTGAATTTCCCGCCAGATCACCCGGCGCGCGAAATGCAGGACACGTTCTTCCTGCCCGAAGACCCGGATGAAAACGGCGAACGCGCAAAAAAATTGCTGCGCACTCATACCTCGGCGGTGCAGATCCGCACCATGATGGCGGGCGAGCCGCCCTTTAAAATCGTGTGCATGGGCCGCACCTACCGCTCCGATTACGACATGACGCACACCCCGATGTTCCACCAGATCGAAGGGCTGATGATCGACAAAACCACGCATATGGGCCACCTGAAGGGCTGCCTGATGGATTTTGCGCGGCAGTTCTTTGAAATCGAGGACCTTCCCCTGCGCTTCCGCCCGTCCTTCTTCCCGTTTGTGGAGCCGGGAGCGGAAGTGGATATCGGCTACGTGAAGAAAGAAGACGGCTCCATACAGCTGGGCAAGGCCCCGGCGGGGCAGGAGCAGCTATGGCTGGAAATTCTCGGCTCCGGCATGGTGCACCCGAACGTGCTGAAAAACTGCGGCGTCGACCCGGAGCAATACCAAGGTTTTGCCTTCGGCATGGGGATCGAGCGCATGGCGATGCTGAAATACGGCATCCCCGACCTGCGCACTTTCTTTGAAAGCGATACGCGCTGGCTGAAACATTACGGCTTTAACCCGCTGGAGCGTCCGAATTTGGCGACGAGAGGTTAAAAGCGTCAAAACAATATTTAAAATCAGTCCATTACAAAAAAACTTGACAAAAATTATGTAAAAACATACTCTTCCCCGACAAATTAAAGGAGACAGAGATGGGCCGTCACATAAATCCAAGAATAACAACAACAGCCGCAGCACTGGTTGCCGCATGGCTTGCTGCATATCCGGCATCAGCACAAGTAAGAGATAGTTCAATAGCCAACAGCACAACATACGGTGGAGAAGCAAATAGCAATGGCGGGGAAGCAAACAGCAATGGCAACGACGCTGCTACGGGTAGCGTTGTAACCAAGCAAAATTCTACCCCTCAAACCACTGGCAACGAACCTAAAGGCGCAAACGAACCTAAAGGCGCAAACGCATTTTTTACAGGTGCTTCTGCCGCACGTCCTCCGGTTCCTTTTGATAGGGGTGAGTGTCCTAGCCAAACATCTTTTGCTATCATGTTTAGCAATGAGCAACTCCGCCAATGGGGAATTCGGCCCGAAACACCGATAGGTGATAGTTATGGCGATCCACAAGGGCCGCACTGCGAATACCCGTGACAAGTAAAGAGCACTTCCATATCCCACCGGAAAACATCATTGCGATCGACCAGTATTATTATGATGGTCGCAGGCGGTGGAGCGGCAGCGTTTCCGTATGGTACCGCTCAACCGACCCCTACAGCGCCGCCGCTGTTGCAACAAGAATGCGCCGCGAAACCGCCGAGCAAATCATCAGAAACCATGGTCTTTTGAATATCAGCGCTTCAGAAAACGAAATCGATGCCATTAATCCTGCTTTTTTCGTGGCTGCTCTACCCCTGACTCCAACGGCAGCATTTAACGGGAGAGCAAATTTAATCTTAAGAGCGGATCTGCGGGACGAAATCATGGAGGATTTTGAAATCCCTTTTGCTGCGCATGACCGCGATTTAGACCAAAGGCTTCCCGGCTGGATCACCTTAGAAACCCGAAATGGACTTTGTAAAATTGCCCCATGGGTTTTCGCGCAAAGCTTTGTTGCAAGTAGTAACTCTGACTTTTCCTCTTACCCGGCTATATCGGCACCGGAATTAGCCGCCGCACAATAGAGGAATAAATTCCTTTATTTTTTACCGCCCTTTTGCTAAAATAGCCTCTGTTAACGCCAGAATTGCGCCTTGCTAGTTTTTCATAAGAAAAATGAAGTGCCCCCCTCCCCCCTAAAAACAAAAAACGAAATGCGGAACTCTGATTTTAATGTAAAATCATGGGGTTAAGTGATGTTTTCATCAAAACTTGTTTTCTTTAAAAAAAAGCCACGCTAGAATAGCGCACAAGCATTATCATCCGCCCAGACATGGAGCCGCCTGATCGATGAAAACAGCGCTGTAAAAGGCCTGTGCGCGCTGGAAAAGGGTAGAATGGTCGGGCTGGTGCATTACATCCTGCACCCTACCACCGGGCATCTGGAGCCCAGGCCAGTCGTCAGGAAACGGTGGGAACAAGGCCCCCGTTTCCGGCGGCAGGTTTTGTCGCCACATCCTGTCCGGGCTCATGTGAAACATCCGCCAGACGCTCGATATCCGCCTCCTGCAATTCTATTTCCTGACGCAGTTCTGCAATTCTGGCGTCCATCGCTGCGGAATGTTCCTTATAATGATCGGCGGCGGCAAGCCCCTTATCAATATAAAACGTAAAACCATATTGCTCTGTTAACGCATGAACTTTAGAGGTAATCATGTTGTCCAGGCTTTTATATTGTTCCGGGTTTTTCTCGATTTTTTCCAACAATTCTACTGGCGTTATGCCGTTCTGCAAGGCGGTGTCGTTAATCATCGCCTTGATTTCCAGCCCGACCAGCTTCCCGGCTTTTACCTGCATAAGCTCAAAAGGAGTGTCTTGAAAGGCATCAATTACAGATTCAATCGCGAGCACTCCAGCCACACCGCCAGCTCCCACACCAAATGCCGTTGGCACAACAAACGCTCCCGACGGTATCGACGCAATAGCAGAAATTCCTCCCGTAAGAACACTGGACGCAGCCCATGCTCCAAAGCCAATCCCCCCGCCAACAACACCCCCAGCGACGCCTGCTGCCCTTTCAGCCTTATTTCCCCATGAGACTTCCCGGGTGGCATCGTCGCTGTAATATTCATAAAGACCCTTAGTAACGTTTTCTACCAGTTTGTCCGAACCTAAAGCATGCAAAGCACTATCGGCAATTGGCTCTCCAGTTACCTCTCTATTGAATAGATGTCGCAAGCCTTCTAAAGAACTTAAATCCCTGATCTCAAAATTCATAACGCCCTCTTTTTTTAATGTTTACGCGTTATATAATAACAAGCAGACCTTAAAAATATGTAAACAAAACACCGTAATTGGCGGTTTGCTTTCACAAAAGGCCACGCTAGAATGCCCGTATGAGCATAATTATACGCCCGCTTGTTCCGCAGGATTTCCCCGACTGGCTGCCCCTTTGGGATGCCAACAATATGGGTATGCGCAACGAGGCCGTCACCTCCCAGACATGGAGCCGCCTGATCGATGAAAACAGCTCTGTAAAAGGCCTGTGCGCGCTGGAAAAGGGCAGAATGGTCGGGCTGGTGCACTATATTCTTCACCCCACTACGGGGCATCTGGAGCCCGTATGCTATATGCAGGACCTGTTCGTGGACCCGCAGCGGCGGAAAAAGGGCATCGCCCGTAAAATGGTCGAGCAACTGACAAAAATCGGCAAGCAAAAGAAATGGGCGCGGCTTTACTGGCTGGCCGAGGCCAAAAATGAAGCCGCCCAGGCCTTATACAAGAACCTGGGCGTCAAACTGGATTTTACGTTGCATGTGCAGCCGCTTTAGAGGGTTGCCCGCAAATTAGCGGCCGAAATCGGGGCGTTCCGCCTGCGATGTGATATCGGGCACCGACGCTACGCGCTCTTCTTCGGGTTTTACACCATTATTACCGGGGGCAACCTCTACCTTGGTGTCGTATTCAGGCTTGGGAATAATCGAGCCATCCCCGTAAACCATGTTAACCGTGGCTTTAAACTCTATCCCCTGGACTTGTACAGTCTGGGGCTTTCCTAAAAGCGCACCGTCTGAGTGGTTTGCCCTGGCTTCCGCGTCGCGTTTTATCTGCGCCTCCAGCGAAGGATGCAGCGGAACGCCGCTGACATTGCTGCCCGGCTCAACCCGGTTGACTACGATATCGCTGCCAACCTGTTTAACAAGAACAAGCACGCCGTTTTTGTTATTAAGGTCAAGCTTGCCATCCGTATCGACAACAGCCAGAACGCCCTTGCTCTTGTCCATATCCTGCAAGCTTTTAAGAAGTTTTTCAGCCTTGGCGTAGAGTTTAACCTCCGCCTCGTCACCTGCCGCCGTAATAAGTGAGCCTAGATTGGAAGGCCCTGTTGCAGGTCGCGCAGGAGCCGCCTGAGCCGCTGGCGCAGGACGTGCCGGAACGGACGGTGTAGAAAGCCCTTCGACAGTAATTTTATATTCGGAATCGGGAAGGAATGATCCCTTGGAGTATTGCAGATCGACCCTGGCTTTAAATTCAATTCCCTGAATAGTAACCGGAACCGATTGTCCTAATTTTGTCGTATCATGATTTACCTGCTGCTCAGCGGCTTGTTTTATCTGCGCCTCCAGCGAAGGATGCAGCGGAACGCCGCTAACATCATTGCCCGGTTCAACGCGGCTGACCACGGTTTCGCTGCCAACCTGTTTAACAAGAACAAGCACGCCGGTCCTGTTGTTAAGGTCAAGCTTGCCATCCGTATCGACAACCGCCAGAAC
>CAZBNG010000040.1:0-18103 GCA_964493095.1 uncultured Pseudobdellovibrionaceae bacterium | reverse complement strand
AGACAGCGAGCTGCGCCAGGGCATCAAGGACTTCACCAACTGGCCGACCATTCCCCAGCTCTATGTGAAGGGCGAGTTTGTCGGCGGCTGTGATATCGTGCGTGAAATGTACGAAACGGGTGAACTGGAGCAGATGCTGAAAGACAAAGGCATCGCAATCGCCGCCTAAAACCCTGTCAGTTTGCTGTCCCTGTAAACATTACACGACATCACCAGCCCGAAGCCCGCCAGAACCGCGAGCATGGATGTGCCGCCGTAGGAAACGAGCGGCAAAGGCGCGCCCACGACCGGTATAAGTCCCATGACCATGGCGATGTTCACAAACACGTAGAGAGAAAAATTCACCATCAGACCGAGAGAAAGGTAGCGCCCGAAATTGGTGCGGCAGTTGCGCGAAACGTTATAGCCGTAAAGGAACATCAGCCCGAAAATAAACAGCAGGAACACGCCGCCGAGAAACCCCCACTCCTCCGCCCACAGGGTGAAGATAAAGTCCGTTTGTTTTTCCGGCAGGAAGTTGAGATTGGCCTGCGTCCCCTGAAGGAACCCCTTCCCGTCCCATCCGCCGGAACCAAGCGCGATTTTCGACTGGGTAATGTGATAACCGGCCCCCAGCGGATCGGATTCAGGGTTGAGGAAGGTCAAAACCCTTTGCTTCTGGTAGCCGTGCATGAAATGCCATCCCACCGGGATACTGAGCAAGACCAGCCCGATCGCCCCGCCGAACATCCAAAGCGGGGCACCCGCCATAAAAAACATCGCCCCGCCCGCCATCACGATCATGAGCGAGGTCCCCAGGTCGGGCTGGAGCATCACCAGCGCCACAGGCGCGGCGATAATAAGGGCGGGAACAAGCAGCACCCTGAAACGCCCCATATCTTCGGAAGATACCGAGTGAAAGTAGCGGGCCAGCACCATGACCACGGCGATTTTCACGACCTCCGAAGGCTGAAGCTGAATGATCCCGAGATTGATCCAGCGCTGCGCGCCCATGCCGATATGTCCCATGAACTCGACGATAGCCAGCAGAAAAAGTCCCAGAAAATAACACGGCCACGCCAGCTTGTACCAGCGGCGTATATCGATCATCGCCAGAACGATCATACCCGCCATACCCACAACAAATCGGGTAATCTGGCGGATAGCCCATGGATGCAGGTCGCCGTTCGCCGCCGAGTACAGGGAAAGAAACCCGACACAGGCGACAATTATAATCAACAAGACAAGCCCCCAGCCTATATGGCGCAAACGCCAGGAGAAACTCTGCTCAGGCTGTAAAGTAATGGATGATTTCATGTTTCGCCCGCCCCGTTACCTTTCACTTTTTGCGATACTGCGGCTGACGGAAAGGTCGTCCTGCCTTCGCGGCCCCTGCCTGCTGCCCGCCATTTGCGGCGGCTTTGCCGCCGGGTTTCTCTTTTGCGTATAGGCCAGCAACTCACTGGCAAAAGGCGCCGCCACCGCAGACCCGCCACCGCCGTGCTCAATCACGACACTGCAAACATAGCGTGGGTTTTTAGCAGGCGCATAGCCCACAAACAACGCATGGTGCCGGTGCTCCCATGGCACGTCCTGATCCGGCCCCGCAAGCCTTTGCGCCATCGTGGTGCGCTTGACCTGCGCCGTGCCGGTTTTCCCGCCCATCTCCATCCCCGGCGTTTCAATCCGCGCCCTATACGCGGTGCCCGTACTGTGATTGACAACCCTGTCCATCCCCTTATCGATTAACTTCAAGTGCTTCTCGTTAAAGTCCAGCTTCGGCCATGACGTCACGCCGACCGGCTGCTCCCCGAGATAGGACGTCATCCATGGTTTGACCTCATAACCGCCATTGACCAGCCGGGCGGTCATAACGGCCAGTTGAAGCGGCGTGGAAAGGATGTACCCCTGCCCGATACTGGCCACGATGGTTTCACCGATACGCCACGGCTTTCCAAAATGTCCCATTTTCCAGTCTTTATCCGGCATCAGGCCGGGGCGCTCCTCCTGGAGTTCGAACCCGAATTTCTGTCCGAGGCCCAGCCGCCGCGCCATGGCCGCAATTTTTTCAATTCCGATATCGATGGAGATTTTATAAAAAAATGTGTCACAGGATTCGGCCAGCGCAGAGACCATGTCCATATGGCCGTGCCCGGACAGTTTCCAGCAGTGAAAACGGTGCCCGCCGTAATCGTAATGACCGGGGCAGTAAACAGAGGTGCGTTCGTTTATTTTCCCGTCTTCCAGCGCCGCCAGCAACGTTACCATTTTAAAAGTAGAAGCGGGGGGATACTGGCCGGCTACCGCTTTATTGGTAAGGGGGTGGCCCGGATCGGCCAGCATGGCTTCCCAGTCGGAAGCGGAAAGGCCACGGGTAAAACCGTTGGCGTCAAAGCCGGGACTGGAAGCCAGCGCATAGATCGCGCCGGTATGCGCGTCCATCACTACGGCGGACGCGCTTTTTTCCTTGTTCAGGCGTTCCTGCAGGAAATTCTGTAAATCGATATCCACACTCAGCACTACGTTCTTGCCGCTCTCGCTGGGGCGGCGGCCCAGTTCGCGCACGCCGCGCCCATACGCATTAACCTCGATCTGCGACGTCCCGGCACGCCCGCGCAGCTCTTCGTCCAGCGTTTTTTCTATACCCGTCTTTCCCGTTTTAAACCCGGGGAGGGAGAACATCGGGTTGTCATTAATTTCCGAACGGCTGACCGAACTGACATATCCGACGATATGCGCCGTAGAATTTCCGTAGGGGTAGCTGCGCACCTCCCCCACGTCGATTGAAAGTCCCGGCAGGTCGGGCAGATTCACTTCTATTGTGGCGACGTCTTCCCAACTCAGGCCGCCTTTGACCTCCAGCGGCAGGAAGGACGCTATTTTCTTTGAATCCTGAAGAACCCTGTCCACTTCCTCGTCCGTCAGGCTGACCAGCTTTTGCAGACTGCGCAGGGAGCTTTCGACATCGTCGGCCTGCTCGGGCACCATCAGGACCCGGAAACTCTGTTCATTGACGGCCAGCGGCACGCCGAAACGATCGTAAATCTGGCCGCGCGAGGGGGCCAGCATCTTGATGTTAATCCTGTTCTTATCCGACAGGGTCTTGTACCGTGCGCCCTCCACCAGTTGCAGCCACGCAAGCCGCCCCCCCAGAACGCCCAGCATTCCGGCCTGCAACGCTCCGATCACGAAAGAACGGCGCGAAAACCTCTTTATGCTTTGAGCGGAGTTTTTCATGATCGTTAACGTATAATGCCCTGCATGCGCCTAGGAAACCAACTCGCGGTTATGCCCGGGCAAAAGTTTGTGACTTAAATGCAGGATAATCGAAACAAGGGGAAAAAGACATATACCCAGCAGCAAAGATATCCACACAGGCGTCAGCGATGAAAAGCTTTCCTGCACCACGCCGAAAAGCAGCCATTCCGTAAGCAGAACAAGAAGCAGCACGATACCGAAACCGCTCCACACCATAATAAAGGGCTGCCCCATCAGAAACCGCCTTTGATCGAAAACAAGCCAGCGCGTGGCAACAAATATGAAAGCCGTAATCCCCAAAGGCGTAGCGCTGAGCAGGTCGTAAACTATCCCCGCCGCGAACACCAGCCAAAAGGGCAGCAAGGTGGGCCTGAAAACCGACCAGTAATATATGGCCATAATGATAAAAGGAGCCTGAAAGACCCCGGCAAAGGGATAGGAAATCGCCGTGACATTCAACACGAAGAGCACGCCGATCAGCGCGTAAACGACGATCAGACGCGCCGTCCAGTCAAGATATTCACGAATCCCTGCTCCCGATTTCATACTTCATTCATACAGGGACGCCCCCCGCCTTTTCCAGAGGATTTTACTTCTGCGGTTGCCTATTGGAAGCTTCTGAGATTGGGATCTTCCGGCCTGTTGACGATACGCACATGCACAAGGCGGTCAAGATCGGCATACAGGGCTACCCCCGCCTCACCGTCCCGAGTGATAACGACCTGACCGACGGGGAGGCCGTAGGGGAAAACACCGCCGTGCCCCGACGTAATCACACGGCTGCCTACCGGCACTTCCATGCCGGGCGGAAGATGGACCAGCACAGGCATATTTTCATTCGTTCCGGCCATCACGGCATGCTGTGACACGCCCTCTATCAAAACAGGAATACGGGAGTTGATGTCGGTGACAAGAAGAACGCGGGCCGAAGCGTTTCCTACCTCTACAATGCGCCCGGCAAGACCGTCGCTCCCCAGAACCGCGCCGCCCTTTTGCACGCCGTCATCCTCGCCGATAGAAAGCAGGAGGCTTTTAACGTAGGCATTGCCGGAATCGGCCATGACGCGCGCGGAAATATAGCTAAGCGAAGGGTCCAGCTTCATTTTGAGAAGCGATCGGAGCGATTTGTTCTCCGCATCCAGGAACATCGCGGCCTGGTGCCAGTCGCGCAGGCGGATATTTTCCTGGCGCAACCGCATATTCTCAGCCTGAAGCTGCGCAAGGCCGGAAACATCGCGTACAAACATCGCCGCATCCTGCACCGGGCGGCTTACAAAATTCAGCGCGGGAGAAAGCAGGTCGGATGTTGCCGTGCGCAAACCGCCAAGGCGCTCCGCATTCATCGAGGAAAAAGCAATCAGGCCGAGAGAAATCGAAAGAAAAATAAACGGAGCAAAAGCGCCGCCTAAAAGAGAAAAAGGCGTAATACGTGAAAAACTTTTGGACCTTGCGCGGCGTTTCAAAGCGATCCTCTTTTTAATCCCCGTCCCGTAAACCCCTGAACATGAACAGGTTTACCTTATTAAACTACCGGAAAAACACAGAAAAAACAAACGCGAAGAACGGTAATCCCAAGGGATTTTATAAAAAAGCCGCTCTTTTGGTTAGTAATTGCCGATCAGAACGTTGCGCAGCGCTTTGCGCTCTTCCAGGGCGTGGCCCGTCCCAAGGGCAACGCAGGAAAGCGGGTCGTCGGCCAGCGTCACGGCCAGCCCCGTGGCATGGCGCAAAACAAAGTCCAGATTGGTCAGCAGCGCGCCGCCGCCCGTCAGGACAATGCCCTTATCCACGATATCCGCCGCCAGTTCCGGCGCGGTATGCTCCAGCGCCACTTTCACGCCCTCTACAATCTGCCCGACCGGCTCGGCCAACGCTTCGGCAACCTGACGCTCGGTAATGGTGATTTCCTTGGGAACGCCGTTCATCAGGTCGCGACCCCGGATTTCCATGGTGCGGCCCTCGCCATCGCCCGGCGGGCAGGCAGAACCGATTTCCTTCTTGATGCGCTCAGCCGTGCTCTCGCCGACCAGCAGGTTATGAACGCGGCGAATATAGGCGATAATCGCCTCGTCCATCTTGTCGCCACCAACGCGTACGGAGCGGGCGTAAACAATGCCGCCCAGCGAAATAACCGCCACTTCGGTCGTGCCGCCGCCGATATCCACCACCATGGAGCCCGTGGGCTCGGTGACAGGAAGGCCCGCGCCGATCGCCGCGGCCATCGGCTCTTCAATCAGGTAAACTTCGCTGGCGCCCGCGCTTTCGGCAGATTCCTGAATGGCGCGGCGCTCAACGGCCGTAGAACCGGAAGGCACACAAATCACCATTTTAGGGGAAACGAAAGAACGGCGATTGTGCACCTTGCGGATAAAATGCTTGATCATCGCCTCGGTCACTTCGAAGTCGGCAATAACGCCGTCGCGCAGAGGGCGCGTCGCGGTAATGCTGCCCGGCGTGCGGCCCAGCATCTGCTTTGCCTCGTTACCGACGGCCAATATCTGTTTTTTGCCCGCGATCATGGATATAGCGACCACAGAGGGTTCGTTCAGGACAATCCCCTGTTCGCGCACATAGACCAGGGTGTTTGCTGTCCCAAGGTCAATGGCCATATCCGCCGACATAAATCCGAAGAGTCTGGAAAACATGAAAACGTTCTTACTACAAAAAATTACAGTACACGAGTTACAGTATACGGGCCCAGCGTTTATAACAGACAAAAAAAGCCTTTGCATCAAAACTTTTGATACAATACCGCCCTTTCAATACAATTTTGGGACAAGCAGGAGCCTAGCCCTGACGCGCCTTGTAGCGGGGGTTTTTCTTATTAATCACGTAAACGCGACCCTTGCGGCGAATGACGCGGCAGTTGCGGTCTCTCGTCTTAAGTGTCTTCAGTGAATTTGCGACTTTCATGTCTTTATCTCTTATAATACTATTATTCTTATAAATTGTTGGCGGACAATAGCGCCCTCCTGTTAAGCTTGTCAAGCTTTCTTGATAGGCTAAATTACTTTATATTCTGTGTCACGAAACCCGAATTTTCAAAAAGCAGGCTTTTATATGAGTAAATCCGAATCTCCCAAATCGTTTAAAGCCGGCGATATCATCATGCGCCAGGGTGACGAAGGCCAGAGCGCCTTTATCATTGAAGAGGGACGCGTTGAAATCATTATAAAAACCCCGATGGGCAAGGAACAATCGGTGGGAACCCGCGGCCCCGGCGCCATGATCGGGGAAATGGCCATTATAGACAACGCCCCGCGCACCGCCACGGTTAAGGCGCTGGTGGATTGTCAATTACTGGAAATTACCAAAGAAGACTTCGCAAGACGGCTGAAAGACGCCGACCCCGTACTGCGCATGACCACGCAGGTGATCCTGACGCGCTACCGCGACACGCTGGCGCGTATGGAAATCACCGGGGAAAACCTGAACTGGCCGCCGGTTGAAACGGTAGAGCTGGGTCTGAGCGAAAGTTCCAACGCCATTGAAAACATCAAGATGGCCAACGAATTCCGCTCGGCGCTCGACGCCCACGAGGTGGAGTTGCACTACCAGCCTATTATCGATCTGAAAACGAACCTTATCGCGGGCTTTGAAGCGCTGATGCGATGGAAGCACGCGGAAAAAGGCTTTATTTCCCCGGCCATATTCATCCCGATCGCGGAGGACAGCGGCCTGATCGTCGCCGCCAGCCGCTGGGCGCTCAGCGAAGCCTGCCAGACCCTCAAGCGGATCGAGCCGCGCGCCGGCTATGACAGGCACCTGTTCATGGCGGTCAATTTCTCCAGCACCGATTTTTCCGCCGAGGATTTCGTGGAAAGCGTCTATAACACCATCAGTGAAACGGACGTGACGCCCGAGCAGATCCACCTTGAAATCACCGAACGGCTTTTGATGAAACAGCCGGAAAACGCCAAAGACACCTTAAAGATGTGCCGCAAGGCCGGGATGAGCATCGCAATCGACGATTTCGGCACGGGATACTCTTCTCTTAGCTACCTGCATTACTTCCCCATCGACACGCTGAAGATCGATCAGACTTTCGTGCGGGACATGGGCAAAAACGAGGCCAGCCTCGAGCTTGTGAAATCCATCATCGGGCTGGGCAAGAACATGAACATGAAAATCGTCGCCGAAGGCATTGAAACAGCGGAAGAAGCCAGGAACCTGAAAGACCTGGGCTGCGACTTCGCCCAAGGGTATTTCTTCGCGCGGCCCATGCCCGAGGAAGACGTAACGGAACTGATCACCAACTGGGAAAAACCGGTTTATTAAACGCACCGGCGGATTTCTTTTACCCCCCATCATCCTTCAGGTCGTAAGGATCGGGCTTCTTCTTTAGCCGTTATCCCCGCGCAGGCAGGGATCTGGTATTTACGGCACGAGATCCCGGATCAAGTCCGGGATGACGCCTTGTTTTTAGATCCTTCGATACGGGCCACGCCCTTCGCTCAGAATGACGGGGGAGCGGTGATGACATTTCCTTTGCCGTCATTACCCGGCTCCGTCCGGGTCATCCATGATAAGCCAGCGCTTGTCTAGAAATGGATCACACGGATAAACCGTGTGATGACGGGTGCGCGGCTGGCAAGAAGGACGGAGTTAGTGTACTCGAACATCACTTGCTGGTGGCCGTAAACACGCCGTCCCAGCCCTCTTCCGGCGCTTCCTTGATCAGCCCCTCGCAACGCTGCGCATACATTTCATATAATATGCGCCAATTTTCGCCGCCGCATTCCAGCGCCTGCGCCGCCAGTTTTTTCGCTTTTTCAAATTCCCTGTTCCTGTAATGCGCGAGCATGTCGTTATGCAGCCTGCGCCACTCGAGAAACGGTGCCGCTTGAGCATCGGTTTCATCACCCAGCAGGGTGAAAACCCTCACAGGCTCCGTTTTTCCCTTCACCCGCAGCAAATCCAGCTCCAGCGTCGCGAAATCCGGCACGTCCTTTTGCGTGGATTCACCTATTAATATACCCGCGCCGTAGGTTTTCGTCTGCCCCTCCAGCCGGGAGGCAAGATTCACCGCATCACCCAGCGTCGAATACGCAAAACGCTGGCGCGATCCCATGTTCCCCACGGCGCAGGGGCCGGAATTAATACCGATCCCGGCCTGAAGCAGGACCGGCTCCTTGCCGATCTGCCGCGCCTTTTTCTCAACCTCTTCGTTAATCGGTGCCAACGCCTTTTGCATCCCCAGCGCGGCAATGCAGGCATGGCGGGCATGATCGGGATCATCCAGCGGCGCATTCCAGAACGCCATCATGGCATCGCCCATATATTTGTCGATTGTGCCGCGGTTTTGCATCACGAGGTCGGACATGGGGGTGAGGAAATCATTCATGAGCTGGATAAGCTCCTGCGGCGTCAGCCCTTCCGAAATCGTCGTAAAGCGCCGGATATCGGAAAAAAGGATGGTCAGGTCCCTGATTTCACCGCCCAGCGTGAGCTTGTCCGGATCCTTGGTCAGCTCGCGCATAAAATCAGGAGAGATGTAGAGGCCGAAAGCATCGCGCACCTGCGCCTTTTCCGATTCCACCCGCAAATAGGTAAGGATGACCGAAAGCATAAACAGCCCAACGACGCAAAGGCTGGGGTAAAACGGGTCAAGCAGGATACCGTATTGCACATAGACCCAGCCGCCGCCGACAAAGGCCAGCCCCACCAGCCCGGCACAAAGCAGCCCGAGCACAAAAACGTGAACAAACGGTGCGAGGAAAATCATCAGCAGGCCCGCCACCATGATAAAGTTGGCTTCCACCAGTTCGATCTCGTTCGGGCGCACAAGGTAATCGCCCTGTAAAATCTGCTCCAGCGCGTTGGCGTGAACCTCCACACCAGGCTGGAACGCTTCCAGCGCAGTTGAGCGCAGGTCCTTAAGCCCTTCCGCGCTGGCGCCGATAAACACGTATTTTCCTTTTACCGCCGCTGCCGCCTCCTCGCGGTGCGCCGCATCAATCAGTTTATAGGCGGAGAGGTAATCGCTGCCCTTTTCATTAAACACGCGGTAATGCATGTAAATCTCGCCGTTATCCTCGATCGGGACCTGGTAATCCCCCAGCAGGAGCCGGTAATTCGTATCGATTTCACGGCGCACTGATTCCGGCGTTTCCCCGATTTTATAATTGTCCTTCGCGTGGCCGGAGCCGATGCGCAGCGCTTCCAAGACAAGGGAGGGGTAGAGGTTTTTACCATTGCTGAACACAAGCCCCGTGCGGCGCAAAACGCCGTCATGATCGGGCGTGGCGATAAAGCTGCCGTTGCCCGCCGCCGCCTCTTCCAGATCAGGAAGGAAAGTCGCGGCATTGTCGAAATGCGGGCTGTGCCTGAGAAACTCCTCCTTGTCGCGCTTCTTGATCAGGATGTCTTTTTTCAGCGCCGGCTGGTGCTGGTTCTGTGAATAGCTGCCGAAAGTAAACGCCGAAACGAAGATGCCGGAGTCTTTTATCGCGCGCGCCAGGATATGGTCGTGATTTTCAAGGCCGCTGAGCCGGGTTTTAAGATCGTCAAAGCTTTGATCCTCCGGCAGGTAATGGACAAGCAGATCGGGGGACGACATGTCGGGCTCCGCCAGCAGGCCGTCAAAGGCAATCACCCGCGCGCCCATTTCGGTCAGCGCCGTTATAATCTTCGCCAGCACCGGGCGCGGCCACGGCCACTGGCCGATATACTGGAGAGAGTCGTCATCGAAGTTGACGATGACAACCTGCCCGCTGGGCGGGCGCGGATGGTCCTTGTTAAGCTGGTCGAACACGAGATAGCGCATTTCCCGGCGCCACGTTACATCTGAAAAACTGTAGAAAATCGCCACCGCCAGCAACGCGAGAAGAAGGAAGAGATGCACCCACCTGTTTACCAGCAGTTTCATTAGCCTCGGCCCCTCCGTTACCGCTCCGTCAGCACCCTGCCGCGCGCGCGCAGGATCGGTTTGAGCAGGTAGGTTAAAATCGTGCGCTTGCCGGTGATAATCTCTACCTCCGCCACCATGCCGGGTGTAATGGGCAGCTTGTGTTCGGCAGTGCCCATGTAGTTTTTATCCGTGCGCACCTCGATTTCAAACGACACGTTGCCGTCGCGGTCTGTCGAGCTGTTGGCGCCGATCCGCACGAGCTTGCCTTTAAGCGTCCCGTATTTCTGCGCCTGATAGGCCGTGATTTTTACCTTGGCGTCCTGACCGGGATGGATAAAAGCGACCTCATCGGGCGCTATCTTGGCGATGATTTTAAGCTCGTCATCCGTGGGCACGATTTCCACCAGCCGCATGGCCGGTTCGATCACGCCGCCTATTGTTGTAATGGAGAGATTGTTGACAATACCGTCCACGGGGGAGCGCACCTCTGTGCGGTCAACCCGGTCGCCGATGGATTTGAGATTTTCCTTGAGCGCAGCAATCTGCGTTTCGGCCTCGTTAAGCTCACCGAGCGCCTGCGACCTGAATTTATCGCCCTGTGCCTCGCGCTCTTTCTGCGCCCCGCGCAACTCGGCTTCCAGTCCGGCTTTTTGCTCCTGATAGGCGCTGATCTGGCCCGTAACATCACTTAGTTCGCGCGTCAGGCGAATTTCATCAAGCTTGGGCGCGGCACGCTGGCGCACCATTTCCCGTGTGATATCCAGCTCCTGCTTTAGCAGCCTGCTGTTTTTTTCAAACCGGTCGATCTGTGCCGTCACCTCGGAAATTTCGGCCTGCGCCTTGCTGATCTTGTTATCGAGAATGGAATAAGAACCCTGCAATTCCTTTTGCCGGGACTGGTAAAGGGCAAGCTCGTTAGCGGCAATCTGCGGCGCTTTTTCCTGCACCTCCTGCGGCACGACGAATTCCTCTCCGCTGGCCTCGGCCGTAAGGCGTGCTTTTTTTGCCTGCAGGTTTAAAAACCGCGCCTGCGTGCCTCGCTCCTCGGATGAAAACTGCACATCGCTGATGCGCAGCAGCACCTGCCCTTTCTGTACAATGTCGCCCTCATGCACAAGAAGCTCCTGCAACACGCCGCCCTCAAGGCTCTGCACCACCTGTATTTCCTGCGAGGGCACGACTTGGCCGTGGCCGCGGGTAATTTCCTCCACTTCGGAAACAGAGGCCCATGTCAGGGCGAATGCCAGAAGCGCAACGATGGCAAAAAGCACGATAATAGAGGGACGGGACGGGCGCATGTGCGACACTGCCGCCAGTTCATCCATAAAATCGCTGTCCTTATATGTCATTTTTTGACCTCGATTTTCCCTGAATTAAGCGCCTCCAGCACTTTGTCGCGCGGCCCGTCCATGATCACGCGTCCCTGGTCGATCAGGATCAGCCTGTCCACCATCGAGAGCATGGCGTTTTTATGCGTGATCAAAATCAGGGTCTTGTTCTTCACCTGCCCGGCGACATAGCGCGCGAATTTTTCCTCCGCCTGCATGTCCATGGCGTTGGTCGGCTCATCGCATACTATGATGCCGGGCTTGAGCAGCATGGCGCGGGCCAGCGCGATGGTCTGCCGCTGTCCGCCGGAAAGACCGCTGCCCTGCTCTCCCACGGGCGCATCATAGCCCATGGGATGGCGGGAGATAAATTCATGCACACCCGATTCCTGCGCCACCGCCAGAATTTCCTCGTCCGTGGCATGGGGAACGCTAGCGGCGATGTTATCGCGCACCGAGCCGCTAAACAGCGTTACGTCTTGCGAAATATAAGCGGCGTTGCGGCGCAGGTCGGCGGGATCGATCTGGCGGTAATCAGTGTCATCGACCAGTATCGTGCCCTCAGAAGGATCGTAAAGCCCCATGATCAGCCGCGCGATTGTGCTTTTACCCGAGCCGATACGCCCGATAATCCCCACCCGTTCGCCGGGGTTGATAGTAAAGGAC
The DNA here is from genome assembly GCA_964493095.1 of uncultured Pseudobdellovibrionaceae bacterium. Lineage (GTDB taxonomy): Bacteria > Pseudomonadota > Alphaproteobacteria > Micavibrionales > Micavibrionaceae > CAYXSX01. The sequence goes on along the minus strand of CAZBNG010000040.1, from coordinate 6,022 downwards.
ACGCCGTCCAGAACCTTGCGGTCGCTGCCCGGGTAGGTAAAGACCACTTTTTCAAAACTCACCTTGCCCTTGATATCGGGACGGTGCAGGAACTGTTTGTGCGCCGGACGCTCGGTCGGCTGGCTCATTATCTTGTTCAGGGTTTTAAGCGCGCCGCTGGCCTGGTGGTAGCGCGTCATCAGGTTGGCGATCTGGCCGATGGGGGATATCGCCCGCCCGCCCAGAATAACGCAGGCGATCAGCGCACCCATGGTCAGTTCGCCGTCACGTACCATGTACATCCCGGCCAGAACCAGAATGATGGAGGTGATCTGCTGCAGGAATGTCGCAACATTCACGCCCAGACCGGAAAGAAAGCGCGATTTCTGGCCGTAAAAGGCGTTCTCCCCGATATAGTCGCTGTAACGCGCACGAAAGCGTCCGTCTGCGCCGATGGATTTTATCGTCTCCAACCCGTGAATGGTTTCCACCAGCAGGCCGTGCTTGGCCTCGGAAGATTTCGTCGCCTTGCGCACCATCGCCCTCAGCGGGATTTGCAGGACTATGCCGATCACAAACACCACCATGATCAGGCTGATGATGATAAAGGCCAGCGAGCCGCCGAGCTTATAGATGATGAACAGGAAAAACAGGGTAAAAGGCAGGTCGACCAGCCCGGTGATTGTAGCGGAGGTCAGGAATTCCCGCACGGAATCAAAATCGCGAAGCATATTGGCAAACGCGCCGCTGGAGCGCGGGCGCCCGGCCATTTTCATGTCCAGCACCTGGTCGTAGATGCGCCGCGCCGCCACCAAGTCGGCGCGCTTTCCCGCAAAATCAATAAGGTAACTGCGCAGGTTACGGAAGATAAAATCGAACACGAAAGCCGTAAGCGCACCGATACCCAGCACCCATCCCGTTTCAATCGCATTATTGGGAATAACCCGGTCGTAAACGTTCATGATAAAGAGCGGCCCGACAGCGCCGAACAGGTTGATAACCGCCGCCGTTATCAGCACAAGCCCGTAGGCAAACAGGTTGTTGGGGTCCATCATCATGCCCCAGAACCAGTGGGCGTCCTTATTTTCCTCGTAAGCTTCTTCCGGGGCGGTGAATTCGGACTTAGGGTGAACGAAAATCGCGTAACCGGCATAATCCGCGGCGAGATCCTTCATATCCACATCGCGCTCCGCACCGGTCTCGGGCGAAAATACTTTTGCCTTTTTACCGTTTTTGGAAATGCCGAGCAAAACACAGCAATGCATTTCCGATAAAATCAGAACGGCGGGCAGAACGGCGGAAGGAATTTTGGTTATATCCTTACGCTCAACCGCCTGCGCTTTCAGACCCAGGCGCTGCGCGGCCTCAAGAAAAAGCTCGGGACCCATGCCGTCCGCATCGTAAGCCAGCCCGGCGGTCAGCGCCTCGGGTGATTTCGGGCGGCCGAAATGACCTGTCAGGAACACAAGGCATTCCAGCAGCGGATCAGACGCCGAAGTCTTTGAAGTCGCCAAGGAAGAGGGGGGATTTGTCTGGCTGCCTGCCCTGGTCTTACTTTCTGTCATTGGCAGCCACCGGCTCTATACCCAGGGATTCCTGCAACCGTCCTATGCTGGCAAGAACGCCGTAACCGGCCGCCAGCAACCTGTGCTCACCGTTCATCTGCTCAAGTTTCGCGTTCAGAAGCTGGTTTTCCGCCTGCATCAACTGCAAAAGAGTGATGCGCGAGCCTTCGAACTGCGCCTTGTAGGTATCAAACAGCTTGCCGTTCAGGAAAGCCCTTTCATAAAGAGAGTCCATTTGATCTTTGGCCGTTGCGTATTCGGAGTAAGAGAGGCGGATTTCCCGCTCGATCTGGCGCTCAAGATCGTGAAGCTGCGCCAGCGACTGCTTATGATCCAGCTTTTTCTGACGGATGCGCGCCAGCTCCGCACCGCCGGTCGAAAAATTCCAGTTCATGCGCACCAGCGCGCGGGCATCCGTTACCTCACCGCCGATCACATCGCGTTTATCGCTTTGCAGATAAGACAGCTCGCCATCGAAATCAGGAAAAATCTGCGCCCTCTCGGCCCTTACGTCATCGCCGGCGGCTTGCGTCCCGTATTTCGCGGCAATGACGGAAGGGTGCATATCCCTCGCCTTTCCTATAACTTCTTCCATATTTTCCGGGTGGATATTCAGCAGTTTCGGTTTCACAAGATCGGCGCCGGGCATATGGCCCGTTACTTCCGCGAAATTGGCCTCCGCCGTTCTTTTTTGCCCTTCATAATCGGCCACGATACCGGCCAGAACCGCCTTGATATCCATGGCCTGCTGGTACTCCGCCTCGTCGGAAGCGCCTTGATCTACGGCATTTTTGATTTTTTTCAGATATCCATCGACTTTTTTCTGGTGCTCCAGCAACATCGCCAGCCCCACGCGGGAGCGCATAACATCGATATAAGCCTGCACCGTACGCAGCGCCAGCGTTTCGCGCAAATCCGCCACGCTATTGAGCGCCGAAAGGCTGCGGGCCTTCGCGGCGGCAACGCGGCTGGGCGTTTCCAGGCCGTCAAAAAGCATCTGGCGCATGGTCACGGAACCTTCGCCTGAATAGGAATAAGCCGCCCCGCGGGTCACGCTCAGACCCCGGCTGGTGCTGTTATCTTCATAAACGCGCCCGCCTGACGCGCTGACCGACACTTCCGGGAAATAACCGGAAACCTGTTCCCTGCGCGCCTGTTTGGACGCGTCAAGCTGGGCCAGCGCCGCTTCCACACTAGGGTGAAATTTCAACGCCGAAGCCACCGCCTCACCCAAAGGCTCCCCTCTGGCCTGCGGGCAGAGCAGTGCCGCAACCAGCATAAGTGCTATAAAAACGATCCGTCTGGATAACATGGAGAACCCATTGTTATTGCAAAGAGGCGAGAGGCACGTAAAGAACAACGCACCTTATATAGAATCTAAAGAAAAACGCGGCTTCATTCAAGCACGAAAGGATTGCAGGGTTTTACGGTATACGGGGCTAAAAATACTTCACAAAACCAGCCGGATAAGGCACTCTTAAGTTCTACGGTATACGACAAGAAGCGGGGATTCCCTTGAGCCTGAAAATCGCCATCCTCAAAGAAGACAACGATACGCGCGTCGCAGCGTCTCCTGAATCTGTCAAAAAAATGATTACCATGGGTTGCCACGTCTTCGTACAGAGCGGCGCGGGGGAAAGCGCTAATCTTTCCAATAAGGATTTCGAAAAATCCGGCGCCTCGATTGTAAAAACCCGCAAGGAACTGGTCACCAAGGCCGATATCGTGCTGGCGGTGCGTCTTTCCTCCTTAAGCGCCACGGAAACACCGCCCAAGGGCGCGCTCGTTATCGGACTGGCCGAACCACATAAAAACGCCGATCACCTTAAAAAACTTGCCGCCGCAGGCCTGACCGCCCTTTCCATGGAACTGATGCCACGTATTACCCGGGCGCAGAGCATGGACGTGCTCTCCTCCCAATCAAACCTTGCAGGGTATAAGGCCGTGCTGGAGGCCGCAGCGCATTTCGGACACGCTTTCCCGATGATGATGACGGCGGCGGGAACCATCCCCCCCGCCAAGGTGTTTATTATGGGTGCGGGCGTAGCGGGACTTCAGGCCATCGCCACGGCGCGGCGGCTTGGCGCCGTTGTCACGGCCACGGATGTGCGCCCCGCTGCAAAAGAACAAGTGCAATCCCTGGGCGCCAGCTTTATCGCCGTTGAGGACGAAGAGTTCAAGCAGGCGGAGACCGCCGGAGGCTACGCCAAGGAAATGTCGGCGGCTTACCAGAAAAAGCAGGCCGCGCTGGTGGAGGAACATATCGCCAAACAGGACATCGTGATCACCACCGCGCTGATCCCCGGTAGGCCCGCGCCGGAGCTGATCTCCGCCGCCATGGTGAAATCCATGAAACCCGGTTCTGTCATCGTAGACCTTGCTGCGGAAAACGGCGGCAACTGCGCACTTTCCAAACCGGGCAACGTGACGGTGGAGCATGGCGTGACCATAATCGCTTACACCAACATGGCCGGACGGCTGGCGCATGATGCCTCCGCCCTTTACGCCCGCAATCTTTTAAGCCTGCTCGGGCTTATTATCGACAAGGACAGCCGCAAGCTCGCCCTGAACTGGGAGGACGATATCATCAAGGCCATCGCCTTAAGCAGGGACGGCAAGGTCATTCACCCCGCCCTTCAGGACCGGAAACCGGCGGAAAAGAAAGCGCCTGCCACCACTAAGACGAAGACGGCCGCCACGAAGAAGAAAACAACCACCAAGAAAACAGCGAGCAAATCATAATGGCAGCAGAAAAAACCGTTACAGAAAGCGCCGCAGACCTGGCGAACAGGCTCAAAGAACTTTCCGATACCGCGGCCAATCTTGCCGTGGAAGCCGGGCATGCGATTGAGAAAAGCAGCGCCCTGCATACCGAGCCCTATATCATTACCGGGCTGACTGTTTTTGTGCTGGCCTGCTTCGTCGGTTACCACGTGGTATGGCGAGTCACTCCGGCGCTGCACTCCCCGCTGATGGCGATCACCAACGCCATTTCCTCCGTGATTATCGTTGGCGCGGTCATGGCGCTGGGCGCGGCGGACGGCGGATTTTCGAAATTTCTCGGCTTTCTGGCCGTAATCCTTGCCTCCGTTAACATCTTCGGCGGCTTTATCATTACGCGGCGCATGCTGCATATGTTTAAGAAGAAGGGGCAGTAACCATGGAAGTTTTCGCCTCTCTCGTCTATCTCGCCGCCGCCGTACTGTTCATTCTTGCCCTGCGTGGGCTTTCGCATCCTGAAACCGCGCGCTCGGGCGTGACCTTCGGGATAACAGGCATGGCGCTGGCGATTGTCACCACTATTCTGCTACCGCAGGTCAGCGGCTTTTTCCTGATTCTTGTGGCCGTGGTTATCGGCGGCACCGTCGGCGCGATGATCGCCAACAAAATCCAGATGACCGCCCTGCCCCAGCTTATGGCCGGGTTCCACTCTCTTGTCGGTCTTGCCGCGGTATTCGTTGCCGCCGCCGCCTTTATGAATCCGCAGGCATTCGGCATCGGCACGCCGGGTAATATTTACGTCGCCAGCCTGATTGAAATGTCGCTGGGCGTTGCCGTAGGGGCTATCACCTTTACAGGTTCCATTATCGCATGGGGCAAGTTGCAGGGCCGCATTTCCGGAAAACCGATCATCTTTGAGCGGCAGCACCTGATCAACGCCGGGGTGGCGGGCTTCCTGCTATTCCTGATCTTCCTTCTGTGCACGACCGGGAACGGCTTTTTCTTCTTCCTGATTATCTGCACGGCGCTGGTGCTGGGGATCCTGATCATTATTCCCATCGGCGGCGCGGACATGCCGGTGATCGTCTCCATGCTCAATTCGTACTCCGGCTGGGCGGCGGCGGGCATCGGCTTTACGCTGCATAACAACCTGCTGATCATCACCGGGGCGCTGGTCGGCGCTTCGGGGGCGATCCTGTCCTATATCATGTGCAAGGGCATGAATCGCTCCTTCATTAGCGTCATTCTGGGCGGTTTTGGGGGCGGGCAAAGCGAGAGCGCCGCCGAAGATATGGGGGACCGCAACGCCAAGATCGGCGCGGCGGAGGACGCGGCCTATATCATGAAAAGCGCCGCGAAGGTTATCATCGTGCCCGGCTACGGTATGGCGGTGGCGCAGGCCCAGCACGCCCTGAAGGAAATGGGGGACGCCCTCAAACACGCGGGTGTGGAGGTGAAATACGCAATCCACCCGGTAGCCGGGCGTATGCCGGGACATATGAATGTGTTGCTGGCCGAGGCAAACGTGCCTTATGACGAGGTTTTCGAGATGGAGGATATCAACCGCGAGTTTTCACAGGCCGATGTGGCCTATGTGATCGGCGCAAACGATATTACCAACCCGGCGGCGCGCAACGATCCCGGCTCGCCCATTTACGGCATGCCCGTGCTGGACGTTGAAAAAGCCAAAACAGTGCTGTTTGTGAAACGCTCCCTGGGCTCGGGCTATGCGGGCATCGACAACCCGCTCTTTTACG
>CAZBNG010000039.1:0-18124 GCA_964493095.1 uncultured Pseudobdellovibrionaceae bacterium | reverse complement strand
CCGTTTAACCTGATTTTCATGAACGGGGCTGTTAGTGAAATTCCACTCAGTCTCGTGGCGCAACTGGAAGAGGGCGGTCGTTTGATTACAATCGTTAAAAAGCGCGGAGATGTGTTGGGGCAGGTAACGCTCGTCAAGCGCCTGTCAGGTGGCGATTATTCAACCTGTAACCTGTTTACTGCCGGCTGTACCTATTTGCCAGGCTTTGAGCCGCAGCCTGAATTTCAGTTTTAATGCCGCCGTTTTGCATAATGGTGAGTTTGACTAGATAAGCGACCCGAAAGGAAAAAATGCCGCGCCGTCGTTTTATATTGCCGGGAATATTAACCGTCACCCTGTTGCTGGCGGTTTCTTTGAGCGCTAATGCGCAGGACGTTTCGGGAGATCCCGTCAGGATGGATCTGCGTGGCGCTTTGCGGGCGGCTTACAATAACAACCCGGTTTTGCAGGCGGCACGGGAAGAGCTGATGGGGATACAGGAAAAACTGCCGCAGGCGCAGGCAGGCTGGAAGCCGTCTATTGGTGCAGATGCCGGCATTACCAAATCCAAAATAGAGGGGAGTAATTTTGGCGGCGATGGTTCCACGTCTAAAGACGTGATTGTAGAGCTTAACCAGCCGCTTTATCGCGGTGGGAAAACTACGGCGGAAATGGCGGCGGCGCGTTACCTGATTACGGCGCAAAATGCGACGCTCAAAACGCAGGAGCAGGAAGTGCTGCGTGATGCCGCTATCGCTTACGCCGATGTGTTTCGTGACCGCGCTCTGTTGGAACTGAGCGAAAATAATCGCGAAGTGATTGAACGCCAGCTTGAAGCGACGCAGGATCGTTTTACGGTTGGTGAACTGACGCGCACGGATGTCAGCCAGGCCGAAGCGCGACTTGCGGCGGCCAAGGCGGATATTATCGGCGCGCGTGGCGATCTGCGCACGGCCGAGGCCGTGTTCAGGCAAGTTGTCGGAGGGGCGGCCGATGGTTTGGCCAAGCCGCGCATAGAGGTAAAGTTGCCGCGCGATCTGGAAACGGCCTTGAGCTTGGCGGAGGACAACAGTCCTCGTGTTGTCGCCGTCACTTACGCGCACAAGGCGGCCGAGGAGGATGTCGATGGTGTCTGGGCCGGGCTTCTGCCGGAACTTGACTTCGTGACCTCATGGAACAAGACGTACGACCCCCAGCCGGGCATTTTGGATGAGCAAACCACGAAATCCATAGGAATAACGGCCTCCCTGCCGCTTTATGAAGGTGGGGCTGTGCGCTCCCGCATACGTCAGGCCAAGCACGATGCCAATCAGCGCTATCTTGAAATTATGGATGTGCGCCGGGAAGTGCGGCGCGTCGCCACGGAAAACTGGGAGAGTCTGCAGGCTGCGCAGGCGGAGATTCGTGCCCGTATTTCCCAGGTGGAAGCAGCCAGCGTGGCGCGCGAAGGCGTTCATGCCGAAACGGAGTTCGGAAGCCGTACGGTGCTGGATGCCCTGGATGCCGACCAGGAACTCCTGGATGCGCAGGTAGCCCTTGTAACCGCTCAAAGAAACGAGATTAGCGCCACGTTTGAACTTATGGCAACCTTGGGGCTTTTGACGCCGCAGGAGCTGGGCTTTCCTGAGGATAGGAAAAGCTTCGATAATAATCTGAATCATATCCAGAAAGCGATTTTCAACACGGATGTGGATAGGGTGAAAAAAACTGAGTGACCCCTCTTTGACAACGCGCAAGCAATGTAACAAACTGTTTTAGTTGGAATACAAAGAAAAACGAGCTTATGGCCGCACAAACCGAAACTGAGGATGAACCGTCGATAGAGGAAATACTGGATTCAATTCGCCAGATTATTTCCGATGATGACGAAGAAGAGGCCGCCGCTACTGCGGAATCTGATAGGACGGCTGTTGATGCCTCACCTGCGGAAGAAACGAAATCTGGGGAATCTCAGGTCACGGAAGACATTATTGAGCTGACAGAACCCGTAGAGGATGATATTCCTGTAGAAGAAGAGAAGCCTTCCGAAGAGCCGGCAGATGATGAATTCGCCATGCTTTCCGAATTGGCAGAACAAACGGAAGAGGAAACAGGGCCGGAAGTTGTTGATATCGGGGAGTTTGCAGAGCCGGAGCAAGAACCGGAGACCACGCCGGAACCACAGGCTAAACAACCGGAACCGGAGGCTGAGCCCGCGCCCGAGCCTGCTAAAGCTGCTCCGGCACCGGAACCGGCAGCTAAGCCTGTGTCAGAGCCTGCCGCAACTTCCGGGGAGGAGGGAAGTTTGTTAACTGATAAAGCTGAAAATGCCGCCATGGGCGCCTTTGCCGAACTCGCCAAAAAGAGCGCGGTCGGTCATGATGGAATTACCATTGAAGAAATTGTGCGTCAGGAATTGCGCCCTCTGCTTAAAGAGTGGCTCGATAAACACCTGCCGGTTCTAATCGAGCGTCTTGTGCAGGACGAACTCGAACGCGTGGCCAAGCGGGCTCGCGAAGACTAGAAATACCATCCTGATTTTTTCCTTAATCATGTCTTGCGATTTTTCGCAAACCCCTTATGATCCTAGGCGTTTTAAGAGGAACGGCCATGACATTAGACAAGACTTTCGACCCGTCGGGTATTGAAGAGAAACATTACAAGGACTGGGAGCGCTCCGGTGCGTTCGCCTGCAACCCGCAAAGTAACGCCAAACCCTTTACGATTATGATGCCGCCGCCCAACGTAACGGGCAGTCTGCATATAGGTCATGCGCTGAATAACACTCTTCAGGATATTTTGATCCGTTATCACCGCATGAACGGGCGCGATGCGCTTTGGCAGCCGGGATTGGATCATGCGGGTATCGCCACGCAGATGGTGGTGGAGCGTCAGCTCGATGCCGAAGGCGTGAAGCGCCGCGATATGGGCCGCGAGGCTTTCGTTGATCGTGTGTGGAAATGGAAAGCGGAATCCGGCGGCACTATCGTGGGGCAAATGAAACGTTTGGGCACCACGCCTGACTGGGCGCGCGAACGCTTCACCATGGATGACGGGCTCTCCCGCGCGGTTTTAAAGGTTTTTATCCAGCTTTACCGCGACGGACTGATTTACCGCGACAAACGTCTCGTGAACTGGGACCCCAAGCTGCTGACCGCGATTTCCGACCTTGAGGTCGAGCACCGCGAAGTCAAGGGTAAGATGTATCATGTCAAATACCCGCTGGAGGACGGCAGCGATTTTATCTCCATCGCCACGACCCGCCCCGAGACAATCCTTGCCGATGGTGCAATTGCCGTCCACCCGGATGATGAGCGTTACAAGGAACTGGTGGGCAAATGTGCGGTTGTGCCCGTTTGCAACCGTATTATCCCGATTATCGCCGATGAGTATGTGAAAGCCGATTTCGGCTCCGGCGCTGTGAAGATCACGGCGGCGCACGATTATAACGACTACGAGGTTTATATCCGTCACCGCGATACGGCGGATATCCCCCTGATCAACCTGATGAACCCGGACGGCTCGATGAATGAGAATTGCCCGGAGGATTATGTCGGGCTGGATCGTTTTGACGCGCGCAAAAAGATCATCGCCGATCTCGAAGATCTGGAATATCTCGAAAAGGTGGAAGACCACGTGCACCAGGTTCCCTACGGCGACCGCTCCGGCGTGGTGGTGGAGCCCTACCTGACGGATCAATGGTTCCTCGATACCCCGACGCTGGCGAAAGAAGCCGCCGCCGCCGTGCGTGACGGTCGCACCAAATTCCATCCCAAGCAATACGAAAACATGTATTTCGACTGGGTGGACAACCAGCTTCCGTGGTGTATATCCCGCCAGCTCTGGTGGGGGCACCAGATCCCTGCGTGGTATGATCAAGATGGTAAAGTTTATGTTGCTGAAAGCGAAGAGGAAGCGCAGGAACAGGCCGGCGATGAAGCCAAATTAACCCGCGATTCCGATGTTCTGGATACATGGTTTTCTTCCGCTCTCTGGCCGTTTTCAACGATAGGCTGGCCCGATGAGCCCGACGCCGAAACCGCAAAACATATGCTGGAGCGTTATTATCCCGGCGACGTGCTGGTTACGGGCTTTGACATCATCACTTTCTGGGTTTCCCGCATGATGATGATGGGGCTGTATTTTATGAAAGACGTGCCGTTCAAGGATGTTTACATCCACGCCCTGGTGCGCGACGCCAAGGGCCAGAAAATGTCCAAATCCAAGGGCAATGTCATGGACCCGCTCGACCTGATCGACCAGTTTGGAGCCGATGCGCTGCGCTTTACACTTGCCGCTATGGCTGCGCCGGGACGCGATATCAAGCTTTCTGAGGAAAGGGTGGAGGGGTACCGCAATTTCGCCACCAAGCTTTGGAATGCGGCGCGTTATTGTGAAATGAATGAATGTTTCCCTGATCCCGTTTTTGATCCGGCTTCTGTCACGGGCGCTGTTAACCAGTGGATTGTGGCTGAGGTCGCGCAAACAAAAGAGGCGATCGATCAGGCTATTGCCGGTTTTAAATTCAACGATGCCGCCCATACGATCTACCAGTTTGTCTGGGGCACGTTCTGCGACTGGTATCTGGAATTTTCCAAGCCCGTGTTGCAGGCGGGCGGTGAAGATGCCGACGAAATTCGTAAAACCACCGGATGGGTGCTCGATCAGATTTTGATCCTGCTCAACCCTTTCATGCCTTTTATCACGGAGGAGCTTTATGCTTCTATAGCCAAACGCGGGCAGGGCGTGCGCCTGCTGACCTCCGCATGGCCGCAATACGGCGATCTGCCTAAGAACGAGGAAGCCAGCGCCACCATGCAATGGCTGCAGCGCTTTATTTCCGAGATCCGCTCCGTGCGCGCCGATATGAACGTGCCGGCGGGCGCTAAAATCCGTTTGCTGGTCAAAGATGCCGGAGAAAAAGCACGGGCGGAGCTGAAAGCCTACGACAGCATCCTGAAACAGATGGCACGCCTGAGCAGCATCGAAATTGCGGACGGGGAAGTCCCCAAAGGTTCAGTTCAGACTGTCGTAGATCAGGCAACGCTGATCCTGCCTATTGCCGATATCATCGATCTGGATGCGGAACGTGCGCGCCTGAAAAAGCAGCTAGAGAAGCTGGAAAGCGATATTTCCAAAATCGACCAGCAACTGGGCAATGAGAAATTTGTCGCCAACGCACCGGCCGAAATTATCGAGGAAAAAAAGACCCTGAAAGAACAGGCGCGGCTGCGCCATGAAAAGTTATCCCAGGCGCTGAAACAGTTGGAAGCAGCCTAATTGTTACAGATAGATGAGTACAAAAAAGCCCGCGTCATTTGACCGGGCTTTTGTCTTCATAAAGTAAGCAGTGGTTACTTCTTGTCGTCTGAGTTGCCGCCCATAAAGCTGCCGTAACGACTCTGGAACTTGTCGAGCTGGCCTTTTTCGACCACGCGGCCCGTTCCGCCCTGCCATGCGGGGTGCGTGAGCGGGTCAACGTCCAGGTTCATGACATCGCCTTCTTTGCCCCATGTAGAGCGCGTTTTATACTGCGTGCCGTCTGTCATCACGACAGTAATTTCATGATAATCAGGATGTATTTCGGCTTTCATCTTTGTAATCTCCTTGAATAAGGCGCTTTTCTATCGTTTATAGAGCACTAATGCAAGTTTTTTCTTAAGGGTTTAAGCATGAGTTGGTGGCTGCCCCATAATTTCGCGCAAAAGCGCCCGTACCTTGAGGAAAGATCACGGATTATCGGGGCTGTCCGGGCGTTTTTCGATGATCGCGGCTTTATGCACGTGGAAACCCCGGTTATGCAGGTGTGCCCCGGCGTGGATACGCATATTCACGGATTTGAAGTGCAGGGGGGGCCAAAAGAGCAAAAGTATCTCCAGACCTCTCCCGAGTTTGCCATGAAAAAGCTGCTGGTGGCCGGAATGGAGCGGATTTATCAGATTTGCCCGGTTTTCCGGCGCGAGGAAAATACGCGGCTGCATAATCCGGAATTCACCATGCTGGAGTGGTACAGGGCCGGGGCCGATTACACCGCCATTATGGAGGACTGCATGGAGCTGCTGCGCTCTTTGGGCGTAAAAAAGCTGCGTTTCCGGGGCCGGGAGTGCGATCCGCAGCGGGAATGGCGTAAAATTTCGGTGGAAGAGGCTTTTCGCGAATATGCGGGGATCGGTCTGCCGGAAGATATTGAGGAATTCAAGCGCGCAGCATCAGGTATCGGCGTGCGGGTGATTGAGTCGGATAAATGGGACGATGTGTTCCATGCCGTTATGGCGGAGAAAATCGAGCCTTTTTTGGGGAAGGCGGGGCAAGGAGAAATCGAGGTTCCTGTGATTTTGTATGATTACCCGGCTTCCATGGGGGCGCTTTCCCGCAAAAAACCTTCCGATTCCCGCTGGGCGGAGCGTTTTGAGCTTTATGTCTGCGGGGTGGAGCTGGCCAATGCTTTTTCCGAGCTGACCGACGCGGCGGAGCAACGCGCCCGTATCAAAGCCGATATGGCGCTGAAGCGAGAAATTCACGGTTTTGATTATCCGGTGGATGAGGATTTCCTCAAAGCGCTCGAACACGGTATGCCCGAGGCGGGCGGTATCGCGCTCGGCCTCGATCGCCTGATTATGCTCGCCACGGGGGCAGAGAATATTAGACAGGTGCTTTGGTCTTAAATTAATTTTTTGACATATTGTCGATTTGTGTTTATAGATTGTGAAAGTTAACAATTTGGAAAGGCAAAAATATGTCTTTATTAGGAAGTATAGAGGATACTTTTTCTAGAGCCGCAGTTTGGGCAGGCTTTGGCGCTGCGCCCGAAGCTGCTTATAAGTTTGTACAAACTGATGTAGGATCGGAAATGCTTTCAAACGCGATTAGTGGGAACCCTGGAGGCACTGGCTTAGCTGTTACATTCTTGTGTGCTACAGCAGGCGCCTGTTGGATAGCAGAAAGATCAACTGCCCCAGAACCTTTTTCTTTGCGTGCTTTTATTCCATTCTTTCACTAAGCCGCTTGTGAATTCGCCGCGCCGCTGACTGATGCGGTGTAGATTTTATCAATCGCGTTTTTAAGGGCGGAATTGAATTCATCATCGCTTTGCTGGGCGCGTAAGTCGTTGGAAAGCGCGCGTGAGAAGCTTGCGACCATGCCGTCATTCTGTGCGAGGCGCTTGCAGGATTCATCAAGGCTGTAACCGCCGGAGAGCGCCACAACGCTGAGCACGTTTTTATGCGCGATCAGCTCTGCGTAAAGATTAGCTTTTTCCGGCAGTGTCAGCTTCAGCATGACCTGTTCGCCGTCAGGCAGGGCGTTCAGCTGTTTCAAGATTTCGGCCTTCAGAATGTTTTCACATTCGGCTTTGTCGGCGGCTTTGATGTTTACTTCGGGCTCGATAATCGGCACGAGGCCTTTGGCAAGAATTTCCTTGCCCACTTCGAATTGCTGTTTCACCACGGCGGCGATGCCCTCCGGGTTGGCGCTATTGATCACGGAGCGCATCTTGGTTCCGAAAATCCCGGCCTTCACGGCGCGGTCGAGCAGGGCGTCCAGTTCGGGCATCGGTTTCATGAGCTGCACGCCATTGGCTTCATCGGCGAGGCCCTTATCGACTTTCAGGAAGGGGACAACGCCCAGCTTTTCCCAGAGGTACTTCGCCGTAGGAATGCCCTCGATTGTGTTATCCATGGTTTTTTCGAACAGGATCGCGCCCATTACTTTTTCACCGTTAAATACGGGGGAGGTGATAATGCGGGTACGCATTTCATGCACCTTGGCGAACATTTCTTCTTCGCCATTATATTCGCTTTCGGCAACGCCGTATTGCATCAGGGCCTTGGGGGTGGAGCCGCCGCTCTGGTCGAGGGCAGCAATAAAGCCTTTTCCGGCGGCGATTTTCTGGCGTTGTTCCTGATTGGGCATTAAAAGCTCTCCTTATCTCAAATTATTCTTTGTCATCCTGACCGCTCCCGGACTTTGTCGGGGAGAGTGGAAGGATCTCATAGCAAAAAAAGAGATCCTTCGGCTACAGGCGCTAAAGCGCCTTTCGCTCAGGATGACGGCGTTATTGATATGGTATAGCCAAGGAATCGGCGGGAGGCAAGGGGTTGCAGGCTGTAGGGCCTATCTTAATCCCGGGGAAATATATCCCGGGGGTGATGTTATAGAAACCTGAGTGCCAGCAGAAATGGCGGCGCTGTAGTCTGACGCTAATGAAGGTCTGCTTGCTATACCCTGCTCCGGTCCGAAAGCACCTAAAACGTTATGGGCGAATAATCCTGATTGTTCCAAGTTAGCCATCGACAATTACTCCTGTCTCCACCAGCTTTTCATAGGCACGGTAATCAGCGGGGGTGGCGCCGTGATGAAGGGAATTGAGAAGATCGTGCTTTGATGCGCCGTTCTTTTCAAAAAGCGCGGCAACAATGCGTGCTTCGCGTAAAGTGGGCTTCTCAAGACCGATAAAGTCTGCGAACTGGCGCAGGAAATATTTCATCCCTTCGTGCCCGTTTTCAAAATACCCTAGCGCGGCTTCCATGTCGTCTTTGGATTCACCGCAAATTTTTATTTCCCTGCTTTCCGGGGCAACGGCTTTGTCGTTGTTCATCATGATGCAGCCGTAATTAAACAGCCATTCAATTTCGCGGTTCAGGGCGGAGCGGTGAATATGCAGGCGCTCCATAACGGCCAGTTGCGTGGTGCCGGGAAACTGGTCGATATCCGCCAGCACCATGGCCCGGCGCAAGGGTGCGGAAGGGTCGCCTACAAGAGCCTCAATGAGGTGGTCAATAACAACGCAGGCTTTCTGTCCTTTCGTTGTCATGGCCTGTTTTGCCACGTTTGTAAACATGAGCCCAGTATAGCCAAAGAAAACAAGTTTTTCAATAAAAACACATAAATAATGCATAAAATGCCGAATTTTAGCCATTTTCAGGGTTGTTTTTTCAAGGGCAAAACACTACATAAAGGACGAAAAACGGCGAATCGCGATTCTTTGTGCGCTTTTTTCATACTGCGTAAAGACTTGGTATTAATGGAGAGTGGCGGAAAATCTCTGGATTTGAGGCCGCAAATAAAAAGACCGGTCTGAAACGGCTAGGAATTCAGACCGGTCATACCACGGAGAATGGTTAGAATCGGAGAGTTTAGATTTTTAAAAGAAATAGTCAATCCTATTTTTTCTAAAATATCAGAACTCTCCGTTTTTTATTGCCTTTAAGCGGCCTGTGCCTTGGCGTTATAGCCCACCTTGTGCATTTTTGCCGCTGTATCCAGCATCCGGTTGGAGAAACCCCATTCGTTATCATACCAAGACAGGATCTTGATCTGGCCGTTCACCGCCATGGTCTGATTTGTCATGAACAGGGAGGAAAGCGGGTTGTGAATGACGTCTGTAGATACCAGCGGGTCGTCCGATACGCCCAAAATGCCCTTCAGCGGACCTTGCGCATATTTTGTGATAACCGCATTGACTTCCTCGACCGATGTTTCACGTGCCGGAACGAAGGACAGGTCCACAACGGATACATCAGGTGTGGGGACGCGGATGGAGTTGCCGCCCAGCTTGCCGTTCAGGTCGGGCAGAACTTTACCCACCGCCTTGGCGGCGCCCGTTGATGTCGGGATCATGTTGTTGGCCGCTGCGCGCGCGCGGTAAGGGTCTTTGTGCGCCGTATCCACTACATTCTGGTCACCGGTGAAAGAGTGGATTGTGAGCATGGTGCCGGATTTAATACCGATTTCCTTATGAATGGCATAGGCAACCGGGGCAAGACAGTTCGTCGTGCACGAAGCATTAGAAACAATCTGGTGATCGGCGGTTAGCTCATCACTGTTCACGCCATAAACAACGGTGATGTCTTCATCTGTGGCGGGAGCGGAGATCAGGACTTTTTTTGCTCCTGCTTTAATGTGCTTGGAAGCGGCCTCGCGGTCGGTGAAAATGCCGGTACATTCAAAGGCGATATCCACGCCCAAATCCTTCCAGGGCAGGCTCTCAGGATTGCGTTCCTGAACAACTTTGATTTCCTTGCCGTTGACCACCAGCGTGTCGTTGCCTTTTGTCTCGACGCTGAACGGGGCGGGACCGTGAACAGAATCATATTTTAAAAGAAGTTTGTTGGTTTCAAGCGGAGCGAGGTCGTTAATCGCCACCACCTCGATATCGTCACGCCCGGATTCGATCAGAGCGCGGAAAACGAGGCGGCCGATACGGCCAAACCCGTTAATTGCTACTTTTGCAGTCATGTTTAAAAAACCTTCTATTTTTACGTTGTATTTAAAGTTCTTTCATAGCGCAGGGCGGCGGGACAACGCAAGAGAGGGAATGCAAGAGAGGGAAAGTCTCGCGATTTTTCCTGTTGACGGGAAATCAGATATTTGGTTTAAGTGACACTCATTCTCATCTGAGAATGGTTTTCATTCGTATTTTTATAAAAGGTTTGATTATGATTATTATAAGAGTGCTTGCCCTTGCTATCCTCTCTCTTGCGGTTTTGTCTTCCAGTGCCTTTGCAGCGCAGGAATTTGAAATACGCATCAAGGACCATAAATTTAATCCTGAAACAATTACGATTCCGGCTGGCGAAAAAGTGAAGCTTGTCATTCATAATGATGACCCCACGCCGGAGGAGTTCGAGAGCTATGAGCTCAACCGCGAAAAAATCATCAAGGGCGGCAAAAAGGGTGTTGTGTTTATCGGTCCGCTGGAGCCTGGTGAATACCCGTTTTTTGGTGAGTTCAACATGGACACCGCTTTGGGCAAGGTAATCGTCGAATAAAAAACTTAGTGCTTTCCTCGCGAAAGTGGGGATCTTGTGAAACGCTTAAAAAGCTTCCCCTTTCGCGGGAGAAGCAAACGGGAAAAAGGAAGAAATAATGCTTTCAAGTGCCATTGTTGTTTTTCGTGAAGTTTTTGAAATCGTGCTGATCGTCGGCATTGTGCTGGCGGCGACGCGCGGCATTCCGGGTCGTAATCTTCCCATAGCGCTGGGGTTTGCGGGCGGCCTTGCCGGATCTGCTCTGGTGGCGTATTTCACTGATGTTATCTCCGAATTTGCTGAAGGCATGGGGCAGGAATTCTTCAATGCGGGCATTTTGTTTGTCGCGGCCGGGTTTATCGGCTGGACGGTTCTGTGGATGAAGGCGCATGCCCGTGAAATGAAAACCAAATTTATGGAAGTGGGCGATAAAATCGCGCGCGGTGATCTGCCTTATATCAGCCTGTCCCTCGTGATCGGCCTTGCGATTTTGCGCGAGGGTTCTGAAATCGCGCTGTTTTCCTATGGCATGCTGGCTTCGGGGATGAGTTTTGCAACATTGCTTTCCGGCGCTGCTGTGGGGCTCGTTGGCGGCCTGATTGTCGGCGGTGCGCTCTATTTCGGCCTGATCAAGCTCTCCGTGAAATATTTCTTCCAGATCACAAGCTGGATGCTCGTGTTGCTGGTTTGCGGCATGGTGCTGCAGGGCGTTGGCTTCCTCAGCGCGGCGGGGATGTTCTCCAGCCTTTCCAATGTCGTCTGGGACAGCTCATGGCTGTTGTCAGAGGCCAATATTCTGGGCGAAAGCCTGAAAACGCTTGTGGGCTATACAGCGCGCCCGACAACGATTCAATTAATAGCCTACGCGCTGACATTAATTTTCTTCATTACACTCATGAAAAGGATAGAAAAAATGAACAAAAACACTTCCCTTCCTGCCGGCGCGACGGCGGCGGCAATAGCCATCGTGGCGCTTGGCGGCCTGTTCCTGACGAGCAGCCCGGCTTATGCCACCAAGAAAGTTTACACGCCCTATGTTGAGGCGGGTGAGCTGGAGCTGGAATATCGCGGTCGTTACGAAATGGACGAAGATTCCGATGTCGACGGCAAATGGGTACAAAAAGCCGCTATCGGTTACGGCGTGAATGATGTCTGGTTTACTGAAATTTACGGTGAGTGGGAGCGTGAAGGTGAACGCGATGCTGACGCTCATTTCGAGGCTGTTGAGTGGGAAAACCGTTTCCAGCTGACCAATCCCGGTGAATACTGGGCAGATTTTGGCGTGCAGACCGAGATTGAATATAATACTTCTGGCGGACCGGATAAAGTCGAGGCTCTGGCTTTGATTGCCAAGGATACTGGTGATTTTTCCCACGTCCTTAATCTGGGTGTGGAGCGTCAGTTCGGCGAAGATTCCAATGAAGACCTTGACGGCGTTGCCGCATGGCAGACCCGCTACCGCTATAGCGAAAAATTCGAACCGGGCATTGAGATTCACAGCGAATTTGGCGAGCTGGGCAGCGGCGTGAGCTATGAAGACCAAAAGCATCTGGTTGGCCCGACCGCTTACGGCAAGCTGGGACATCTGGGCTATGATGTGGGCGTATTATTTGGCGCCACGCAGGCCAGCCCGGATGCTACCCTTAAGGCCATTCTCGAATATGAGTGGAATTTCTAATATAGCGTAAAAAGAAGAATTAAAGAGCCGCTTTTGCGGCTCTTTTTATTTCGTGCTTAATTTTTATTTCGTGCTTAATTTTTATTTCGTGCTTAATTTTTATTTACGGTGCTGGTGTGACTGCCCTGCCATTATAAAATTAATCCGGAAATTGCTTCTAGACATAACATTTAAATTCGTGCTTTTATAGCGCAATAAATTTCCATAGGGAGAGTAACTGATGAGTAGTTTGGAACAAAGGCGCATATTGCTGGGAAAAATCTATGCGGAAGCAATGAAGGTAAATGGGGATACAGAGCTATCGTCCGGCTTACGTCGTGTGGCAGGACTGTTTTCATCTGGATACGTGAGTTGCGGCGAAGATGTTACGCAGACGAAGGAAAATATAATAGCTGGCTTAAATGCTGCTAACGCGCAGATTCAATCTGGTGAGCGTTCTGGCCATATTCCTGATCAGAGTGCTTTGCAACGGATTGCTGGTGCTATTTTTGGTACGGCACCTCTTTTGCCTCAGCCAAGTTCTGAACAAAAAAGGCAAATGAGTATTCCGGAATCTATTATTAAAAGAACTGCTGAAACTGCTGCTGCTACTCTTCATAAAAATTAAAGTTTTTTCCGAGCCGCTTCCACAATCGCATCCGTCGTAATGCCGAAATGGGCGAAGAGCTCTTCTGCCGGGGCGGAAGCGCCAAAGCCTTTCATGCCGACAAACGTGCCGTGACCGCCGATAAAGGCGTCCCAGCCCTGACGTATGCCGGCCTCGACAGCAATTTTCACTGATTTGTTACATAGCAGGCTTTCAATGTATTTTCCTTCCTGCTCCCAGAATAAATCCATACAGGGGACGGAAACGACACGCACCTTCGCGTCGATCTGCTTCGCGGCTTCGATGGCGAGGTGAACTTCCGAGCCGGAGGCAAAAATTGTTACCTCCGGTTCTCCCTCACTGTCTTTCAGGATATAGGCGCCCTTGGCCGTGAGGTTTTCGCTGCGCTCTCCGCAAACTGTTGGCAACCCCTGACGCGTCAGCGCCAAAACGCTAGGGCCTGTCTGGTTATTGATTGCCAGCTCCCAGCTTTCTGCCGTTTCAACGCCATCGCAAGGGCGGAACACATAGAGGTTGGGAATGGCGCGCAAAGCGGCAAGATGCTCAACAGGTTGGTGCGTCGGGCCGTCTTCCCCAAGGCCGATGGAATCATGAGTCATGACATGAATGACGCGCTGTTTCATCAGCGCCCCAAGACGGATTGAGGGACGGGAATAATCGGCAAATTGCAGGAAAGTCCCGGCGTAAGGAATGATGCCGCCGTGAATGGCCATGCCGTTCATCGCTGCGGCCATGCCATGTTCGCGCACGCCGTAATTAATGTAATTGCCGCCGTAATCTTTTGAATCGATAACTTTCGAAGCCGCCACTTTCGTGTTGTTCGAACCTGTCAGGTCGGCGGAGCCCCCCACAAGCGCGGAGACGGCAGGAACCAGCTTTTCAAGGCACATCCCCGATGTCTGGCGTGTCGCTTTTTTGGGTTTTTCGGTGGCGAATGATTTTTTTAACTCTGCCACGATAGGGGTGATAACAGAGGAGACATCGTTCTTGATTCCGTTCCTGAAATCTGCGCGGCGGGGATGTTCTTCAAGGCGCTCGGTCCATGCGGAAAACTCCCCGGCGTTTTGTGTCCCGACCTGCCGCCATTGCGACAGTACATCATCAGGGATTTCAAAGGGAGCGTGCGGCCAGTTCAGGTTTTTGCGCGTTCCTTCGATTTCCTCTGCGCCAAGGGGCGCGCCATGGCATGCCGCGCTGCCTTCCTTTGTGGGAGCGCCGTAACCGATCCTGGTTTTGCAGGAAATCAGCGTGGGCTTGTCCGATTTTTGTGCTTTGGCGATCGCCGCCTCAATTTGTGCTGTGTCATGACCATCTACGGTCTGGGTGTTCCACCCATAGGCTTCAAAACGCTTGGGCGTGTTGTCGATAAAGCTCAGATCTGTGGAACCGTCGATGGAAATGGAATTGTCATCGTAAAGAACGATCAGCTTGTTTAGTTTTTGGTGCCCGGCCAGCGAGCAGGCTTCATGGCTGATACCCTCCATCAGGTCGCCGTCGCCGCACATTACGTACGTATAGTGATTCACTAGCGCATCACCGAAGCGGGTGTTTAAAATGCGCTCCGCCAATGCCATACCGACAGCGGTGGCAATTCCCTGTCCAAGCGGGCCGGTCGTTGTTTCAATTCCGGCATCGTGCTCGATTTCCGGATGACCGGCTGTAATAGCGCCAAGCTGGCGGAAGTTTTTAATCTGTTCCAGCGTCATTTTTTCGTATCCGGTCAGGTAATTCACGGCATAAAGCAGCATGGAGCCGTGCCCGCCCGAGAGTACAAAGCGGTCGCGGTCGGGCCATTCAGGATTCTTCGGGTCGAATTTCAGGAATTTGGAATAAAGCACGGCGGCGACATCCGCCATTCCCATCGGCATGCCCGGGTGACCGGAGTTGGCAGCCTGCACGGCGTCCATCGCCAGGGCGCGGATGGCGTTTGCCATTTGTTTGAGGTCAAGATTAAGGTCGGTGTTCTGGCTTTCTGATGCCGTGGCTATGCTCATGTTTCTTCCTGTTAAAATGTAATGCAAGACAGGTTGTACAATGCACGGCGGCTGCGCGCAAGCGCAATAAGGACAAACGCAGTCTGCGAACCAGCAGGGAAATTATCGGGATTGTTTTGCAAAAATGTATGAGGATGCTTGACCGCGATTAAGAACGGCTGCTAACGTCTCGCCATTCATTCATAGAGTTGCATTTTTTGATTTAGGGAAGGGGACGTCCGTGTCTGCACTTATTCAGTCATTGAGAAATATGGAGCAAGCCGTTGAAAGCCTTGAAGATTCGATCGGCGGCATGGAGAAACGCCTTTCCGGATCGCAGCGCGATATGTTTGGCGGGCCGGATGTGCGCCTTGACGCGAAAGGTATGCCGGTGGCGTCCGGCATACAGCCGCCGTCAGAAGTGAAAATCATGGCCAAGCGCCTGGATTTCGCCATTATGAAAGTCGAAGAACTGCTTGAGGAAAACGCATAGATCATGGCTGAAGTCACTCTTACCATTAACGGCAGAAACTACGGCATTTCCTGTGAAGACGGGCAGGAGCAGAGGCTGACAGAGCTCGGACATTATGTTGATACACGCATTCGCGAAATTTCCAAGGCAGGTGCGGCGTCAAACGAATCGCATTTGCTGGTTCTTGCAGGTCTGGTTCTTGCCGATGAGATATTCGACCTCCGCGATGGTACTGGCGTTGCGGCGAATGGTATATCGCAGGAAGAGGAAAAGGCGATAGTCCAGAGTATTGATTATCTTGCCGAGCGCATTAACACGATCGCTTCCCGGATACAGAAAGCGTAAAAGCTTTTCTTTTTTTCGCAAAATACTATATAAACGCTCTCGCTGCGGGGTGCGTGATAGAAACTTTATCCCGGAGGCCGATGCATTCGCATAAGGGAGCTGTCCCTGTCTTGAATATCCCGATGCTGCCCTTAGCGGGGATTGTGCGGTGGATTTCTGAGTTATACGGCACCCACCTGGTTATACCGGGCTTCACGCGGATACCAAATCTACACGGCCTCGCGGCGCTTTCTTTGAAAAACGGTCTGCAAGCAATATGAATTCATCGAAAGACAATCTCAGGCACGAATCCCGTCAAAAACGGGCACGGCAAAAAGCCGGTCAGGCGGAATACGAAGCGGCACGCGATTTGTTTTTTAAAACTCTGTCTCTCTCGACCCTTGATGTTATCGCCGGGTACTGGCCGGTGGGGAAAGAATTTGATGGTACTCCCATTTTAAAAGAAGCGCTTTCCCGCGGATTAAGTTGTGCCTTGCCTGTTATTCGGGAGCAAGGCCGTGTTCTGGATTTCATGAAATGGGATGAAGATACGAAGCTGGAAAAAGGCACGCATGGCATATGGCAGCCCACAGGCGCTCCGGTTCTTGCACCGGATATCATTATTATTCCGTTGCTGGCTTTTGACCGCCAGGGCAACCGGCTGGGGCAGGGGGGCGGTTACTATGACGCCACGCTTGCATACTGGCGCGATAAAAAGGATATTCTCGCCGTGGGACTTGCCTATGACGATCAGGCATGTTTGTCTGGGCTGGATGTAGAAGCGCATGATCAGCCCCTTGATATGGTGATAACGCCGGGCGGCGTTTTTGATTTCAGGATTTAGAAAGTAAAATATGAAAATAGTATTTATCGGCGACATCATGGGACGGGCAGGGCGTGAAGCGCTTGAAAAACACCTTCCTAAAGTGCGCAGGGAACTGGAACCCGATGTCGTTATCGTGAACGGCGAAAATGCCGCCAACGGCGCGGGCATTACAGAGAAAATATGCAGGCAGTTTTACGCGATGGGGGTCGACTGCATCACCCTTGGCAATCACACCTGGGACCAGCGCGAGGTTATTCCCTATATCGCCCGCGATCAGAAACTCATTCGCCCCATCAATTATCCGGCGGGAACGCCGGGCAGCGGCACATGTGTCTTTGAAACGGCGGGCGGGCAGAAAATCCTGATCGTCAACGTTATGGCGCGCCTGTTTATGGATGCGATGGACGACCCGTTTGCCGCGATGGCGGCGCTGGTTGAGAATTATAAAATGGAGCGCGACGTGCATGCGATTTTCGTGGATTTTCATGGCGAAGCGACCTCTGAGAAAATGTCGCTGGGGCATTATCTCGACGGGCGCGTTTCTGCCGTGATCGGGACCCACACGCATGTTCCCACGGCGGACTGGCACATTATGGAGGGGGGCACCGCCTTTATGGCCGATGCCGGAATGAGCGGGGATTACGACAGTGTGATCGGTGTGCGCAAGGATATCGGTATTCACCGTTTCGTACGCAAGATGCCGGGCGAGCGCATGACCCCCGCCAAAGGTGCTGGCACTATGTGCGGCGTCTATATCGAGACGGACGATTTTACCGGGCTTGCGAAAGATATCCAGCCGATCCGGCTTGGCGGCCTGCTCGCGCAAACCATGCCGGTTTTGTAAATTATTTTTTCCGCTTTTTATCAAAGTAACGGTAACAGGTCTTATCAAGTTCCTGCACAAGCTCGCGGCCCCGGTCTCCGCCATGGCCGGAAACGCGGCCTGCGATTACGGCTTTGAGCGTGGTGCGGAAAGCTTCGACAATCTCCAGGACTTTTTCATCCGGTTCGTCGATAACCTCAAGGAATTGTACCAGCTTTGCGGCCATTTCCGTCACCAGCGGGTAGTTAAAAAGCCCGCCATTGGCCTTGAGCTGTATGGCAGGGTAAAGAATCGTAGCGATGATCGCTTCCTGATCGTCACGGTTTTCTTTTCGGGCTTTTTCAATACTTTGTTCCAGCGCTTCAAGCAGCGTTTCAGCCAGCGGTGCAAAATCGATGGCGCTGCTTTCCATCAGCTTTTGCGCTTTGGCGATAGTTTTGTCATCAAGTCCGCCCGTGCCGACTTTGGCCTTAAGAGGGTGCGGCGGATGAATGAATTCAGCCTTGCGGCGCTGCGGCTGGTTAAAATGTGAAGAGCTTTCCATAGTGAGAATCCTGTATTTATTCCCTATTTATGGGGAAGAACATCCTTGCTGTAAATATCGCGTTTCAGGCCGTCTTCCGGAACATCTGTATGACGCCGGTTCAGACCGCTGCTCTGCGTACTGCGCGGACGGCGCCGGTCAGGACCGAAAAAGCCGTCAATACGTACGAAT
>CAZBNG010000038.1:5346-18159 GCA_964493095.1 uncultured Pseudobdellovibrionaceae bacterium | reverse complement strand
CGCATTCAAATCGCCCACGAAGTATTTTTTATCCACGCTGTGTGAGTCGGCAAAGGTATTGCCGTCGAGGAAAATATTGTGGCCCATGGCGCGTCCCTC
This sequence comes from uncultured Pseudobdellovibrionaceae bacterium, assembly GCA_964493095.1. Lineage (GTDB taxonomy): Bacteria > Pseudomonadota > Alphaproteobacteria > Micavibrionales > Micavibrionaceae > CAYXSX01. Next base: position 18,060 of record CAZBNG010000038.1, on the reverse strand, counting down.
TGCGCCGGCAAAAAGATACCAGCTCCACCCTTTTTCGGGGATTTCAAAAAAACCTGTTCCCGGCAGTCCGGGCCGCACACGGGCCGGGGTATCTTGCCATTTCTCGGTTTTGGGCCTGAAATAGACGTTAAACCCCGTATCTGCGAAGGTTTGGGCGTTGCCCAGCGTGGCGCCGAAATACGGCGAGGCGGAAAGCGACAGGCCGCTGAATTCGGCGGCCCAGAATTCGGGGTAGCGGCGTTGCCATCCCAGGGAAAGCGTCGGCTCGTTTTTCAGCTGGTTGCTCCAGCCGCGCGGCGTCGGACTGCGCGTTGTAATGTGGCTGTGTACGAATTTCTGGGTTTGCTCCCCCAGCGCCGCCGGACCGACGATTCCCACGGCGGCTTCCACCTCATCGAGGTGATTGTCCGTTAGCGAGACCAGCCCCATCGAAGCGTAAAGATGCGCGGCCCATGGACGGTCGTTGGGATCCTGCTCCGCTTGCTTTATGTCTTTGGGAGTATAAAGGTTCTGGCCCAGGGAATAAAAAACGCTGGTGGTTTCGTTAATGTTGAATGTGGGGATGTAATCCGCGATCCTGTATGCGGTTTCAGGCATCTTCGCATTGACGTCGAGATAGCCGAGGCGCACACCGCTGGTGTAGTTTCTATCGGTGCCGCGTCCGCCGAACAAATCGTTTTCAACGACAAGGGTGACGACTTTTTTCTGCGGGCTGCGTATAACGCGGGCGGGAATTTGTTCTTCGAGAGTTTTTTCCTTCTCTCCCGTCTGGTTGTCCTGAGAATATGCGCAGGGCGAAAAAACGATGTTTATCGCAGCAGTAACACTCAACAACCATAGCCCGAAACGTTTCATGTGCGCCCCAAAAAATAAAACCGCCTTTGTTAAAGACGGTTTTATCCGAAGAAACGCGTAAAGGCGATAGCCTAGTTTGTCGTGGCGTCGTCGATTTCATCGCCGATTTCCTCCCCGGCTTCGCTGATGCTGTTTGAGAGTTGTTCGCCCGGCGATTCATGATGGGAAGCATCGATCAGTACAACGCCTAAAATACCCAGCAGGATAACGATGATAATTGTTAAAAGTCCTTTATTACTCATGGCTTCCTCCGCTAACCTTTTTGCAATGTTGTTTGTGTCAACGCTTTACCGGCCTTCCCGGTTCCCTAATTGAAACGCCGCCCGGTGACAAAGCCGGTCGCGCCGGCAAGCAGCAGGGCCGTTTTAGGGTTTTCACGAACAGACTGTGCGAAATCCCCGCCAATGGTGTCGGCCAGCAAAGTGGCGAATTCTTTCACGTCTTTTTCTTCCACCGTGATGGCGGGGCGCGTTTTTTTGAACAGCAGCAGCCCGCAAAGAGCGATGAACAGACAGATGACAGCCGCGATAACGGCGGCAATAAGCGCTGCAAGGGGTTGCGCGTAATGATTTAAAAGCCAGCCGTAGCCGGCAAGCAGGCAGAACACCAGCGCGGCAGCCAGAAAAAAACCGGATAGGACCATGAGGCCCAGTCCGAGCCTTCGTTTTCCCGCCGCCGGTGCTTTGCGGGTTACCAGTGCGTTGATAAGAATTTGTTCTATAAGTGGCGACAGTGCCTGCATAATCCTTATCTCCGGCCCAGCAGGAAGCTTGCGACAAGTCCGCCGGCAAAGGCGATGGCGACGCTCTGCAGGGGGTTTTTCCGAATCCCGTTTTCCGCCTGTTTCAGTTTAACCGTTCCGTAGGCCCGCAATGTGTGGCTGGTTTCATTCACCTGGTCCATGCCGTCCTTTTTGACATGCTGGGCCAGCTCAATGGCGTCGTGCTTTAAAGAATCGAGATCGTGTTTGATTTCCTTGATTTCGGGATAATTTGTTTTTGCTTTTGTAGGCATCAATAAAACTCCTCTTCGTTTGAATTTTTCACTTCCGCCAACGCGGAAAACGAAGAAGAGTTCCGCTTATACTTCCGGCGGACAGAACATGTAACCGATGCCGCGCACGGTTTTGATGATGTTGACGCCGTCCTCTCCCAGCTTTTTGCGGATACGCCCGATCTGGATATCGATGGCGCGGTCAAAAGAATCGTATTCGCTTTCGCGGGTCAGGTCGAAAAGCTGCTCGCGGCTCAGCGCCCGGTTGGGGGCGAGAACAAGGGCTTCGAGGAGCTGGAATTCCCCGGTAGTGATTCCCAGCGCCTCTCCCCGACCGTTAAAAAGCTGGAACTGATTGCGGTCCAGTGTAAAGTCGCCGAATTTGATTTTAGTCTCTTTATTTTCCGTCCTGGCGGGGCCTGTATTTTCATTGGCGGCCGTATTGGCGCGGCGCAGGGCCACTTTGATTCTCGCAGAAAGTTCGCGCATTTCAAACGGCTTGGTCATGTAGTCGTCCGCACCCATTTCAAGGCAGACAACTTTTTCCGTAGTGTCGCTTTTGCCGCTGACCACCACGATCGGGATTTGTGTTTTTGCCCTTATCTGGGAAATGAGCGCAAGCCCGTCCGTGTCCGGGAGGACGAGGTCAAGGAGAATGACATTCGCATTTGCCGTTTCAAGACGGTCTGTGAGCTGTGCGCCGTCATTGGCGGTCACGACCGTATATCCTTCGTCTTCCAGGTACTGCTTTAAAACAACCTGAAGCCCTTCGTCATCGTCTACGGAGAGAACTATACCCTTGTTCAAAACGTTTTTTCCTTGGTTGCGGCCATTTTTACACGGTCTGTTACAATTTTGATACAAAATTTTTCAAAATTATTACATGGCCGAAAAACGGAAGTTACAGATCAGGCCTAAGCTCGAAATTATCAGCGATGCGAATCGCTTTGAAAAAAAACAGGAGCTTAAAATGTTTAATAATGAGCAACTAATAACTGAAATGCCGAGATTGGAAAAATTCGCCATGCGCCTGACGCACAACCGTGACGATGCACAGGACCTTGTACAGTCCACTATGTTGAGGGCGATTGAAAAGAAACACCTCTTCCAGACCGGAACGGACCTTTTCAAATGGACATCCAAAATGATGTATAACCTGTTTGTTTCCGGTTACCGTCGCAAGGTAAAATTTGAAACGCAATACGATCCGGAAAATTACCTGGAAAAGCAGACCGTTGACGCCAGTCAGGAAACCCAGATACACCTTTCCAAGGTAAACGAAGTGATGGCGCTTCTGTCCGGGGAACACCGCGAAATCCTGATCATGGTATGTGTGAAAGGTATGGCCTATCAGGAAGTGGCCGAGGTTCTGGACATTCCGGTGGGCACGGTGCGCTCCCGCCTTTCCCGTGCGCGCGAACAGTTAAAAGCGCTGCTGGATACGCCTTTGCATGCGCGGGGCAGTTTCTCCGCGCTTCCCGCTTCCAATGGCGATGTTTATCATAGAAAAGCCGTTGCTTAAGATTCCCAAGACGACCCAGAAGACAGGCCCGGCTTAAATGCCGGGCTTTTTTTATGCGGCTTTTTTATCTTGTTTCAGGAACTTCAGGATGGCTGATTTCAGGTCCATCTCAACGATCGGTTTGGGCAGGTAGGCGTCCATCCCTGCCTCTATGCATTTATCCTTGTCGCCTACCAGCGCATGCGCCGTCATGCCGATAACGGGGGTGCGGTCGAGATTTTGCTCCTGCTCCATTTGCCGGATATGCGCCGTGGCGGTAAAACCGTCCATTTCCGGCATTTGCACATCCATGAGAATCAGGTCGTAGTGATTTTCTTTCCAGAGGTTAAGGGCTTCCAGCCCCGTCCGGGCGACGTCAAATTCACATTCCATGTCCTCAAGGATATAGCTCAGGACGACGATGTTGCCTTCATAATCCTCGACCAGCAGGATTTTATTTACATTGCTCATCGCCGCTTTGAGTTTGTCATTGATCTTGTGTTTACGTGCCGTGTTGTTTTTCTGGTCTTCCAGCGATTCATCGGCGACACGCAGCGGCAGGACAAGCGAGAAGGTAGACCCCTGACCGTGCGCGCTTTTCAGTTCTATGTCCCCGCCCATAAGATGTGCGAGGCGTTTTGAAATGGGCAGGCCGAGGCCCGTGCCGCCATATTTGCGCGATACGGAATTGTCCGCCTGTTTGAAACGCTCGAAAACGAGGTCCCGGAAATCTTCATGAATGCCGATACCGGTGTCTTCGACATCGACACGCAGGACAGGCACATCGTTTTTTACATCCTGATACGCCTTGATATGGACGTGCCCTTTATCGGTGAATTTTACGGCATTGCCGACCAGGTTAATCAGGATCTGGCGCAGTCTTACCGGATCGTTATATAGGCGCAGGTTTTTAACGTCCTCGTAATCGAAAGCGAAATCGAGGTTTTTCTCTCCCGCCTTGGCGGCCATAATGCTGATTACGTGCTCAAAAATTTCCTGCAGGTCGAAGACGCTTTCTTCCAGCTCCATCTCGCCGCTTTCGATTTTGGAAAAATCCAGGACGTCGGAAATCAGGTCTTTCAGGGTAATTGCGCTGGTATTCAAAGCCCGGATGAGGGATTGCTTCTTTTCGTCGAGCTCTGCGCGGTTTTGCTCCAGAATTTCCGCCGCGCCGCTGATGGTGGTCAGCGGGGTTCTGATTTCATGGCTCATATGAGCGAGAAAGTCGCTTTTGGCACGGTTGGCTTCCTCGGCTTTGGTTTTGGCTTCGTGCAGGCGCAGCTCATATTCTTTCGACGCGCTGACATCCGTTTGCGCCCCGACCATGCGCGCGGGCCTGCCGTTTTTATCGCGGATCATCTTGCCGCGGGAGTGAATCCATATCCAGCGGCCGGATTTATGCCGCATCTGGAACGTGTCGGAATATTCGGAAAGATGACCTTCCAGATAAAGATTGAGGTGTTCTTCCACCCTTTCCTTTTCGTTCTCGTGCAGCTGCGCGTAAAAATCTTCAATCGTCTGCGGAAGGTCTTCCGGTTCGTAACCGAGCATGAAAGCGAACTGGCTGGAATAAAATATTTTCCCGGTTTTTAGATTCCAGTCGTAAACCCCGTCCTGCGTAGCTTCGACGGCAAGACGGAAAACCTCCTCGCTTTCGCCCAGCGCGTGTTCGGCGGCGCTGCGTTTTGATTGCACGCGCAACAGGTAGCCGTTCAGGATCATGAGCAGGACAAAAGCAACTCCGCCGCCCACCAGCAGCGTGAGCAGGTATTGATCCTTGCGCATTTCAACCGCCTGCGTACGGCGGTTCAACAGGCCGTATTCCTCTTCGAGAAAATCATCGTTCAGACGTTCGATATTTTCTTTAAGGCGGTTGACCGTCGTCACATCGTCAAGAATTTGCTGCGGCGTTTCATTGGAGAGCAGTGCTGCGCGGTTCTCCAGCTGTTCGGAAAAATTGATGAAATACCGGCCCAGTTCTTCCAGGCGGCTTTGCTGTGACGGATTATCCATCGTCAAATCGCGCAAATGGGCGATGTGCTGGGATACATCCGCTTTCTTTTTATTATATTCGTCAAAGAACTCCTTTTTCCCTGTTATCAGGTAACCGCGCTGGGAGGCCAGCATTCCGGAGATGAGCGAGTTCATCTCTTCTGATTGAATGATGATTTCATGGCCGTGGAAAATCCAGCTGTCGGTGCGGTCGATCTGGCGATCGCCGGAAATAAGGATAAAAGCCAGACAGCCAAGGCAGACAAGAAGAATGGCCGAAAAGATCAGGTAATTCCGGACAAATGTTCCAAGCATGGGCCCAACCTAGAGAATTTTGCGTCCCGGCGCCATAAAAAAAGCGGCACCCGCAGGCACCGCTTTTATTGCTAATATGTGTGCTATGCCGCAGGGGGCGGCGTTCTGCCGCGCAATATGTGCGCGATAAAGCTGATGATAAACAGCACGATGAATACGAAAAACACAATTTTCGCAAGCTCGACGGAAACCACGGCTATCCCGCTGAATCCGAGTACTGCCGCAATAAGCGCGATGATCAGGAATGTGATGGCTAAACCGAGCATGTCTGTTCCTTTCCTTCATATTTGATACATAGTTCCCAACGCGTTGTTTTCAAAAATGTTCCCGGGATTTTTACGGCCGGTTAAGGGAACCAAAATACCGTGTGCGCATTGGTCAAGGTGAAAATCTACCAATCGAAAGGATTTGAACCATGACAAATTTTAAAATACTGGCACTGGGCACGGCCGCGATTGTGGCGCTCGGCGCTTCCGTTTCCTATGCCAATACACAGCACAGCGGCGCAAAGGCGGCGTTTACGTCCCACCATCTTGTTTCCGAAAAAAATTATGAAGCCTATGCGAAAAACGAGAATGCAGAGAAAAAGCTGGAGTTGCGTGAATACCTGAATTACCAGCAACGCGAGCCCTGCCAGAATTACCGCCGCCCCCCGGCGGGATATGTTGACGACGGTTGCGGTCTGCATGACAAAAATCCGGCACGGATGGCGAAAGTCGTCCAGCCCGCCGCTATGGCAACAATGACAACCACCAGCCAGAAGCGTGAGGTACTGGCGGATTATGAGGTCAATTTTGCCTTTAACAGCGCGAATATCGAACCGGCAGCCGGCGATACGCTGGATAAGATTGCCAGGGACATCAAGAAGCACAAACCCGGCGAAGTAACCGTGGCCGGATATGCCGACACAGCCGGGACGGATACTTATAATCTGGTCCTGTCGCAAAAACGGGCGCAGGCGGTTTCCGATGGGCTGAATGCGCGCGGTGTGACCAACCGCATTATGGACGAGGAAGCATACGGTGAAACGCGGCTGGAGGTGCAAACGCCGGACGGTACGCCCAACGAGGAGAACCGCCGGGTTGAAATACAGTTTTTAAAATAATAAGAACGAAGAGAGGGCGCATGAAAGCGCCCCTCTTTTTTCCCTGAAAAAGGGCTGCGGGTTATGAATTTTGGTTCCATCAAAGACGAGGATATACAGGCCTTGGCCGACGGCCAGCTTGAGGCGGAGAAAGCCCGTGAGATTTACGGCCGGGTTATGTCCGATCCATGCGCCCGGCGGCGTTACATGGAGCTTGTAAATCAAAACGAAGTGCTGATCTCCTGGTGGCGGAATTATAAAAACTAGCCCCTGAAGAAATCGCCGGAAAGCCTTATAAACCAAACAGTTTCAAGATATTTGAAAAATTTCAACCTTGTAAGGTTGATGAAAGTTTCACGTGACATACTTGATTCGTAAACACAGAAAAGCACAACCCAAAAGGAATTTTTAAAATGCTTAGTTTAAGCAAAGCCAGAAAAAGCGCCCCCGTTGCCCGCCCGCTGGTGCGCGACGCTTACCTGATTAACCGCATGGTTTCGGAAAGCGAAGAAGGGACGAACGTTTTTAAAGCGGACGATTTCGCAGAACATGATTCTTATCTCGTCGATCTCGTTATTGATTTGCAGAATTTAAAGGATAAAAACCCCGCCGCCGGCACTAAAGCCGCCCCGGCCCGCACCCATTAGTTTTTTCGTTTTCAAAAGTTGACGGCCTTCCCCGTTAAACTTTTACTTCCCGCCCCTAACTTGCCGACCTTTATGGTCGGCATTTTTTTTGTCCGCGCGCCGCCAAATATTTTTTCATCCTGTAAGCTTGGTGAAAGATAGCTCTGGGATAATGAAGAAAGTGAAGAAAATAACTCTATTTTTAAGGAGAAATGACGATGTGTAGGATGTCCCGGAAAATTGGAGAGATTGCGGCAAACACCAATATTCCACGCTTGCAGGGCAGCGTAGATGTCATGACGGCTATTGATGTCATGGACCTTTACAAAACCGATATTGTAGCCGTTGAGTGTGAAGACAGCTTCGCGGGGATCTTTACCCGCGGAGACCTGAACAGGACTGTGATCAGGCAGAACCTGGACCCCAGACAAACGATTCTCTATGAGGCCATGACGCTTAACCCGCCGCACGTGACGGCGGATATGACGGTCAAGGAAACCTATGATTCGATGATCGCCTACCAGTGGGAATACATGCCCGTGCTGATCGGTACGCGCCTGTGCGGTATCGTTTCCATGCGGGAGCTTGGCAAGCATGTCCTGCGGTCCTATGAGGAGGCGCAGGAGGAAAACAAAATGATCCTTAACTATATTCAGTCCGGCGAATCTTATGCTATCTCTAACTACAATCACTGAGACAGCAAGAGAGCCTTATGAATATAGTCATTGTCGAGGACCAGCAGGACCTGAGCAGTCTTATTGCCGAGCAGTTATTAAAAAACGGCATTAAACCCGAGCAGGCCTTTACCGGCGAACAGGCGCTGGACCTGATTGATCCGGAGCGCCACGACCTGATTATACTGGACCGGGGCCTTCCGGATATGGAAGGTATCGAGCTCCTGAAAATCCTGCGGGCGGACGGCATCAAAATACCGGTCCTTATCCTGACCGCGAAAGACGAGCTTGGCGACAAGGTGGCGGGGCTGAACAGCGGCGCGGACGATTATCTCGTCAAACCCTTTGAAATGGATGAACTGATCGCCCGCATCCATGCTCTGGCCCGGCGCCCGTCCGCCGCCGTCGACGTGGTGTTAAAACTGGGAAACCTGGAATTTTCTCCCTCCGAAAACCGTTTGCGTATCGGCAGCCGGCTGCTTGAGCTTTCGATCAAGGAAAAGGACGCGCTGGAGCGCCTGATGCGCCTGCCCGGACGTGTGGTGAGCAAGGATTCGCTGCAATCCACACTTTACGGCCGCGGGGAGGAGGGCTCACAGAACTCGGTCGAGGTCGTGATTCACCGCCTGAGAAAAAAGCTCCAGGAAAACGGCGCGCTCATTGAAATTAAAACCCTGCGCGGCATAGGATATCTTATTAAGGATAAAGAGTCGGCTTAAGTATGGGATTTTCCTTTAAACCTTTCCGGATTTCCAAATCTCTGCAGGTGCGCGTGGTCTTTAACGTTTTTACGACCTCCCTGCTGCTCCTGCTTTTATTCGGCAGCCTGATTTTTTTCCAGCTTACCGCGATGACCAAGTCGATCGCCAAGGAAAGGCTGCTGGAGCAGGCGCGCAAAATTGCCTCCTATATCGAATATGACTGGAAAGGGGCGTTCGATCTCGACCTGCCGCGCCGTTACCGGGATTATTATTCGGATATGACCGACACCCACCAATATGCCGTTCTGGATTCGCAGGGGGAGATTTTGTACCAGTCCAAGAACTTCATGGTGGAGCGAATCATTCCGACCCTGAAGCAAAGCGGGATGTATTATTTCAAGTTCCAGACGGATGACGGCAAATATTTTACCGGGTTGAAATACGATTACCTTTTCGACGGCAGGATTTACCCGATTTACGTGATTGAATACGAAGTGGAGTTTTCACGTTTTATCGCAACGCTGGAGCATAATTTCCTGAATAACATCATTACGTTCGGCTCCCCGCTTTTGCTGTTGCAGTGCCTGCTGATCATCCTGATTTTCAGGAATGCGTTGCAGCCCGTTCTCAGGGCGTCGCGGGATGCGCGCAACATCAAATACGATAATCTTTCCTTCCGGCTGGATGAAAAGAATGTAGATACCGAGCTTCTGCCCCTGATTAAAAGCGTGAATAACGGCCTTTCCCGTCTGGAGAAAAGTGCGGAGGCGCAGAAATTTTTTATCGCCAACGCCGCGCATGAGCTGCGTACGCCGATCTCTATCCTGAAGGCGCGGATCGCCTCCCTGAAGGATGAGAAAGAAATTTATATGCTCAATAACGACCTGCGGAACATCAACCGCCTGATCAGTCAGATGCTGGATATTTCACGGCTGGATCTTGCCGAGGCCGCGCCCAGAACAAAGGTGAATCTCAATACGCTGGCGAAAAAAGCGTGCGAGGATATGGGGGCGCTGTTCGTTTCCCATGAAAAAGAACTTTCCCTGGAACAGCGCAAGACAGACCAGGTTATCGACGGTAACGAAGATACGTTGTTCCGCGCTATTTTAAATCTTTTGGAAAACGCCCTGAAGCATACGCCGCCAAAAACCCCGGTGAAGGTGATCGTGGACGAGAAAACCATCATCGTGCGCGACTACGGCAATCCTATCCCCGACGCCTATAAGATGAAAATTTTCGAAAAATTTGAAAAGGCGCCCGAAAGTCTGAACACGAAAGGTTCGGGGCTGGGGCTGGCGATTGTAAAAAAGGCGGCTGATATTCACGGCGGAACGGTCAGCATTGTGACGCGCTCCAACGGCAACGATTTCGTGCTGGATTTCAAATAGTTTTATTTCAAGAGATAAAGCGAATCCTCGGGCGCATATGCGCCCAGCGCCTTCACAAGTGGCGCGAGATGTTCTTCATATCTTTTCCAGCGCGCGACCGAGCTTTTGTAAATAGGGCGGCGCACCTGCTGGAGGCTGGAGGTGCTGATATCGCGTTTGGTTTCGTGGTAATTCAGGCAATTGTCGTCCCAGGGCAGGCCGAGGAAATCTATAATCCTGCGGGCGTTTTCCTCAAGGCTATCGGTAACCGCTTCGTAGGAAACGTCCAGGATTTCACCGGGCAGGAGCTTGTGCCAGTAATCCATCAGGTCCCGGTAAAGAATGTAATGCCGGCCCAGCGCTGTAAGGTCGGCGGTGAATCTGTGCGATCCCGTCTCGAAGGTATGCATGAATTGCGATACGCCCATATCAAGGGGATTGCGCAGGCAATGGATAAACTTTGCCCCCGGTAGGCAGGTTTTGATCATGCCGAGGACTTCATAGGTGCGGATGGCCTTGTTGACCACGCGCGGGCTGCCGGGGCATTGCGCCGCAAGATAATCGCAGTATTCCCGTCCGATCTGCTCCGGCGGCGCCTCGCTTTTTTGTTCCGGGGGTTTCGCGTTGTAAGGGTATGGTTTGCCGCCGAAAGGAGGCAGGTAATAAATGCCGTGGGCGAGCTGGTAGAACTTTGCATTTTCCCCGATACTCTGCACATCCCGGTGGGAGTGCAGGATCTGGTCGATCAGTGTGGTGCCCGAACGCGGCAGGCCGACGATAAAAACGGGCGTATCGGAGGCAAAGCCCGCCCCCTTGTAATGATCCAGAAAAGCGGGCGTGAAATATTCTTTTACGGCTTCGTAAGAGGCGCGGGTGCGCCCTTCGTCATACGGCGCCGCGCGGAATTGTATGGCCGCCGTTTTTTTGGCGTATTCGAAAGATTCGCCGTATTTTTTCATGCCGTTGCAGGCCGAAGCCAGCGCCGCATAGATGTAGCATTTTTTATTGTCCTGATCCGCTCCGGCATTGCTTTCGGCTTCTTTTTCCAGTTTCCGGAGTTTTATAAATACGGGGTCGTCCTCGGCCAGGTTTTCCGCGTAATAATTCATATAGCTGTAAACGGCGCTGGAGACGTCCTTGTCGACTTCGATAGAGCGCAGCAGGTATTGTTTCGCCTTCTCATGATTGCCCGCCAGCATATGGGCGCGCCCGAGCTGGCCGATGACGATCGGCGTTTCAACGATGGCGAGCGAACGTTCGAAACAGGCGATGGCCTTCGGGTAGTCCTGTTCGCGCAGGTAATGTTCCCCCACCAGCGCATGGCCCGAGGCGTTGCCGGGGGCAAGGTCGACGATGGCCTGGGAGAACATCAGGTAGGCCTCGCGGTTGCCCAGTGTCACGCAGGTCAGCGCCATTTGCTCCAGCGCCGGGATATAATCGGGTTTTTGGCGGATGATATCGGAGAAAACCGCTGCGGCCTCCGCCACCTTGCCCTGCTCCTTCAGGGCGATTCCGCTCTGGAGCTGGATTTGCAGCTGCGCGTCTTCCAGGGAAAAAGTGTTTTGCTGCGCCCCTTTTTTCGCCGCTCTTCGTTTTTGCCTGTTCATAATCAGGTTTCCGGATTTCAGGTTTGGACGGTTACGGCGCACGGCCATATCCTAAGGCTTAGCATAAAATCACAGGGTTTCGGAGATAAAATTGGGCGTATGTCAGCTGTGCGGTTTAATGAAAGCCATAATCTATTTGACATACTATAAGAACGTGGCTAGAAACTGTATTTATGACAATATAAGGAGCTTTTATGCTAACTCTTGAACAATTACAAACCCAGCATCCCGCGTTAAAGCAAATGGATTTTTTCTCCATTACTACTATTACCTCACCAGAAGAAGTTGCGGCATTAATTCTGCACGTTAATAGAAATGCCCATGAAATTGAAGATATGATGGATAGTCCGGAATGGTGCCGGGGAGCTTCAAGATCAGCGTTTGCCTTGCAGGAAGAAGGAAGCATAACCAGACTTTTTACAACTAATCCCGATATTGCCTGGGCCGGCTTGGCGATTGTGATGGATTCTATATCCGATCCGCGCAGTTTGATGATTGAAGATATGGCTTTTTTACTGGCGGCGGCTACTCCCGGTTCAGCTAAACATACGACGCCCGCAATGGCGGAAATATTTTTAAAATATACCGAAAAGCTGGTGCGCCAGATGGAGCTTGACGCAAAAACCCAAAAACCGAAAAAGAGCCTGAGAACGCTGCCTTATGACATAGTATATGTACAAAACGCTTTGGATTGGCTGGATGGCTATTTGACAAATCGTAAAAAAAGCCCAGAAATCGGAGCGTTAAAAGAGTGTGCCATAGATGTTGCCCAGAGATTTACGCAGTACATACCGCCTGCCGATATTCCCATGCCTTTAATCCTGGAAACAGCCTGGAATGTTTTATATAAGCACGGCGGCATTGATGTGGGGGCTTCTTCTTCGGTTGCCGGTGCCGTACCGGAAGCAAAATTATAATATTATCCTGATAGATCGCTGGTATGAATGGCGGAGAGGGCGGGATTTCTTTGATGCGGGCCTTTGGCCCTGTCAAAGTGGC
>CAZBNG010000038.1:0-5246 GCA_964493095.1 uncultured Pseudobdellovibrionaceae bacterium | reverse complement strand
CATAAATTAAAAGCCCCGAAAGGGGCTTCAAATTTATGGCGGAGAGGGCGGGATTTCTTTGATGCGGGCCTTTGGCCCTGTCAAAGTGGCAAACGCTAAACTCGGCCTGCGCTATGCTTTGCCTCGTTAAGCTTATTGTCGAACATGGGATCGTTCACCGCACCCTGCCCATCATAAATTAAAAGCCCCGAAAGGGGCTTCAAATTTATGGCGGAGAGGGCGGGATTCGAACCCGCGTAGGGGGTGAACCCTAACACGCTTTCCAAGCGTGCGCCTTAAGCCACTCGGCCACCTCTCCGAAAATCAGAGCGCACACTACCTTCTGGAATATAAAAATTCAAGCCTTTGCCGATCTTTTCCTCTATTGCTATATTGAGCTGGATAGGGGAATATTTTCAGGACGATATTTGATAACAGGGGGATCTCTTTTATGATCGGCGTTCAGATTTTTGCAATATTGATTTTGCTACCGCTTCTGGCGGCTTTGGGCCATGACGCGTATCTTTACTATGAGAACGGCATGGTGGTTTTCAAACTGACTTCCGTCGGTTTTCTCTGGACGACGTACAGCCCCGACACCTTTAAATGGGCCGTTGATACGTTTGACCAGAATATCTGGGATGTTCTTAACATGATCCTGCCACAAAAGGCTGTTTACGTAAGTGCTGTTCTGCCTGCCGTATTCTATCCGGTTTTTCTGCTGCTGTTTCTTTTCGGGATATGGCCGTTTGATTCTGCCGATCGCGATCTTTATGGCCCCCGCGCGCGCGCGGGGCACCCCCCTGCGGCAAAGAGATTTAAATCCGGCCGCAGGAGATAAGGCCGCTTAGGCGGCTATCGATCAGCTCAAGATCCTGAGGGCGGGAGAGGCGGTGGTCGCCGTCTTCGATGAAAGAAATCCCGACATTACCGGGTCCGAAAGCCTTTTGGATGGCGCGCGCCTTTTCCCATTTTACCGACTCGTCCTTTTTGCCCTGGACAAGATGTATGGGTATGCCAAGGTCAAAGCGTTTATCAAGCAGGCAGTTTGCCTCGCCGTCTTCGATGAGCGCACGGGTAATGATATAGGGCTCATCATAATCGCTGGGCATGGCGAAATACCCCTTTTCCGCAAGATCGGTACGGTTTTGCGGCGTGATTTTTTCTTTATCAAAATCCCGGGTGAAATCGGGAGCGGCGGCAACGCCTACCAGGCCGGCAAGGGGCGTGGCCTTTTGCGCGGCGATCAGCAGGGCGATCCACCCGCCCATGGAGGAGCCGACGAGGATAACGGGCCTGCGCTCCGGGTTTACATGGCTGAGCACGTCAAGCGCGTCGTCTTTCCATGCGGAAATCGTGCCTTCCTCGAATTTTCCCTCCGATTTGCCGTGCCCGGAGTAATCAAAACGCAGGAAGGCCTGCCCGCGCGCGCGGCATCGTTCCTCAAGGTAAACAGCCTTGGTTCCTTCCATGTCGGATTTAAAGCCGCTCAGGAACATCACGAGGGGTAAATCCGCCCCTTTTTCGTCAGCCGGAGAGAAAACGTAAGCCAGTGAAGCTTTGCTCTCCCGTTGCAGGTATTTTGTCGTCATTGGGTTGTCCTTATTCTTGCTAATCAAGGCTCAGCGCTATATACATAGGACCATGAAATTACCCGCACAACAACCCGTTATCATGCAGATTGTCCCCGAACTGGGTCCCGGCGGGGCGGAGCAAGGCTGCCTTGATGTCGCCGCCGAGCTTGTGCGCAGCGGGGCGCAGGCGATCGTGGTTTCCAACGGCGGATCGCGCGTTCATGAGCTGGCGCGCGCGGGGGCGGTTCATATCAACATGCCGGTGAATAGCAAAAATCCGCTGGTGATGCTGAAAAACGCCCGCAAACTGCGCCAGCTTATCCAGCGTTACAAAGTGAATATCGTACATGCGCGCAGCCGCGCCCCGGCATGGAGCGCCATGTGGGCGTGCAAAAACACCGATGCGCATTTTATGACAACGTGCCATGCGCCCTATAATATTTCCGGCAGGCTCAAGCGGGCCTATAACTCCATCATGACGCGCGGCGAACGTGTGATTGCAATTTCCCAGTTCGTGGCCGATTACATGATGCGCAATTATAAAATGGACAGCTCTAAAATCCGCCTGATTCACCGCGGCGTGGCGCTGGACAAGTTTCACCCGACGGCGGTAACGGCAGAGCGTTTAATCGTGCTGTCCAAACAATGGCGGATTCCCGATGGCGCGAATATCGTTATGTTGCCTGGCCGCCTGACCCGCTGGAAGGGGCATCACGTTCTGATAGATGCCGTTTCCCGTTTGCAGCGCAAGGACATTTTCTGCGTGCTGATCGGTTCGGACCAGGGCCGCACAGGGTACAGGAAGGAACTGGAGGGCGCTATCAATGCCGCGCATCTGGGCGGTCAGGTGCGGATCGTCGATCACTGCAACGACATGCCGGCCGCTTACATGCTGGCGACCGTGGTTGTATGCCCGTCCACGGATCCGGAAGGATTTGGCCGCGTGCCTGTCGAGGCGCAGGCGATGGGCCGCCCGGTCGTGGCGAGTGACCATGGCGGGGCGAAAGAAACGATCGTGCGCGGGGAAACGGGATGGCTGGTTCCGCCCGGTGACGGCGCGGCGCTGGCCGGGGCGATCAACAGCGCGCTGGAGCTGGAGCCTTCGCAGCGCGCTATTCTGGCAACGCGCGCCATGGCGCATATTGCGCAGAATTTCACGCGCGAGCATATGATGGACCAGACCCTGGACGTTTACGCGGAGCTGCTTCAGGGGAAATTCGGACAGGCGAAACAGGCGGCGGCCAGCCAGCCGTTTAATGAAAAAAAATCCCATAAGAGATTGAAAGCGGCGGGGTGATATGGAGAGCGCTTCTTCGTCCTTTTCCCCCGACCATAGTGAAAAAGAAGCTGTAACGCCGCACCGCATTCTCGTGATCAAACTGGGAGCGTTGGGCGATTTCATACAGGCGCTGGGGCCGATGGCCGCGATCCGCCGCTCTCACCCGATGGCGCAGATCACGCTTTTAACCACCGCGCCGTTTAAGGAACTTGCTCTGCAATGCGGGTATTTCGACCGGGTTATCCTTGATAAGCGCCCGCGCTTTTATAACGTCATGGGCTGGATGACATTGTGCAATACTTTGAATGAGGGACGTTACGACCGGGTTTACGATCTTCAGAATAACGACCGCACATCTTTTTATTTCCAAATTATGAGCCCGCAGCCGGAATGGGTGGGGGTAGCCAAAAGGGCTTCACACCGCAACACCTCGCCGGAGCGCACAAAAGGACATGCTTTTGAGGGGCATAAACAGACCCTCGCGCTGGCGGGGATCGAGGATGTGCAGATAGACGAGCTGCACTGGATGAGCACGGATCTTTCGCGCTTTGCGCTCAAGGCTCCCTATATATTATTCGTGCCCGGCTGTGCGCCCACGCGCCCGGAAAAACGCTGGCCCGCGAAAAACTATGCGGAGCTGGCCAATATCATGACGGCGATGGGGTACCAGCCCGTTATTTTAGGGACACAGGACGAGGCGCAGGTGACGGCGGAAATCGTTAGCGCGTGCCCGGCGGCGCTGAACCTCACGGGCAAAACGTCCCTGCCCGATATTGCCACGCTGGCGCGCGGCGCGGCGGCGGCGGTGGGGAACGATACCGGGCCGATGCATCTAATTGCCGCAACGGGCTGTCCCTGTTTGACGCTGTTTTCAGGCCATAGCAACACGGCGAAGCACGCGCCCATGGGTAAAAACTCACAAGTTTTGCAGGCGCGTCGGCTGGTCGACCTGAGCCTTCAGGAAGTTCTTGATCATATAAAGCCGCGCGGCGGGGAAAAACCCAAAAGCAAGACGCGCGTTCATTAGCAAGAAAATCATCAAGAAGAAGCAATGGGTTTTCCGGGCAGGCGGCGCAGCAGGTGATGCGCCAGCCCGTCGGGCAATGCGCCGAGCATCCAGCCGATAAAGGCGGAGGGCAGCGGGAAAGCAATGCGTCCTTTGTTTTGCTCAAGACCTTTGGCGATGATCGTGGCGGCCTTTTCCGCATCGATCAGGAAGGGCATGGGATAAGGATTTACCGCCGTCATGCGCGATTCCACAAAACCGGGGCAGATGACGTTGATTTTCACGCCCTTATGAGAGAGCGAGCCGCGCAGGCCCTCTCCGTATACTTTTACCGCCGCCTTTGAGGCGCAGTAAGCGGGCGCACCGGGAAAACCCCGGAACCCTGCAAGGGAGGCCATAATCGCGATTTGTCCGCTTTGTCTTGCCGTCATGGCGAGCAGGAGCGGCTCGACCGTATTAAAGACCCCGGTGACATTTACATCGAAAATATTACGTACCTGTTGCGCCGATTCCAGTGAACCCTCCCCCGTTCCGCCGGAGATTCCGGCATTGGCAATAACGAGATCGACGGGCGCTTCCTTCTCCAGCGAAAGCAGCCAGTCTTTCATGGCCGGGGCATCGCACACATCGATGATTTTCCCGGTGGCCTTCGCTCCTTTGGCCTTACAGGCGGCAACCACGCTCTCAAGCCGTTCTTCGTTACGCCCAGTCAGAAACAGGGCAGTGCCTTCCCGCGCGTAATGCAGGGCCAGCGCCTCGCCGATACCGCTGGAAGCGCCGGTGATGACGATACGGTTAAATTTTGACTTGTGTTGTTCGGCCATGTAACGGTTATCTCTTTTCAAAATGCTCAGGAACCGTAAGATAGTACCTGAAAAGGAATGAAAATTTGAGTGAATTAAAACGCCGCGGCCTGATGTATGTGATGTCCTCCCCCTCCGGGGCGGGAAAGACGACCATTACGCGGGCGCTGCTGAAGAACAATCCCGATGTCATGGTTTCGGTTTCTGCCACCACCCGCCCGCGCCGCGCCGGGGAAGTGCACGGGCAGGATTATTTTTTCGTCACGCCCGACGATTTCCGCGACATGGTGGATAACGGCGAGATGCTGGAGCACGCCAAGGTGTTTGAACATTATTACGGCACGCCGCGCGCGCCCGTGGAAGAGGCGCTGAAAGACGGGAAGGACGTGTTGTTCGATATCGACTGGCAGGGCACGCAGCAGCTGGTGGAAATGGCGCGCGAAGACCTTGTGACGGTGTTTATCCTGCCCCCCTCCCGCGCAGCGCTGGAAAAACGTTTGCGCCTGCGCTCTCTCGATACGCATGAATCGGAGTCCGATATCCGCCTGCGCATGTCGAAGGCGGAGGATGAAATGTCGCATTATTACGAATTTGATTACGTGATG
>CAZBNG010000037.1:0-19027 GCA_964493095.1 uncultured Pseudobdellovibrionaceae bacterium | reverse complement strand
AAACGCAGCACAGCCAGCACCTCAACTTGAAAGAGTATAGATTTGACCAAAGCCGGTAAAAAGCTATTTATCAAAACATGGGGCTGTCAGATGAACGTCTATGACAGCCAGCGCATGGAGGATATCCTGCGTCCGTTTGGTTACAGCACTACGGACAGCGCGGACGATGCCGACATGGTTATTTTGAATACCTGCCACATCCGCGAAAAAGCCACAGACAAAGTATTTTCCGACCTTGGCCGTATCCGCCCGCATAAGGATAAAAAAGAGGGCAAGGGCGAGCAGATGCTGATTGCCGTTGCCGGGTGCGTGGCGCAGGCGGAAGGCGATTTTATTCTGGAGCGCGCCCCTTATGTAGATATGGTCTTCGGGCCGCAAACCTACCATGAACTGCCGGAAATGATTGCCAAAGCGACAGGCGCGTACGGCGATGCGCGCATCGTGAATACTGAATTCCCGGCGGAATCCAAATTCGACTCCCTGCCCGAAGAACATCCTGTACAGGGCGCGGCGGCCTACCTGTCTATCCAGGAAGGATGCGATAAATTCTGCACCTTCTGTGTGGTGCCCTATACGCGCGGGTCGGAATTTTCCCGCGGCGTGACCGAAATCCTTGAAGAGGCCCGCAGGCTGGTGGATGCGGGGGCAAAGGAAATCACCCTGCTCGGCCAGAATGTGAATGCTTTTCACGGCACAGGGCCGGACGGCAGCACATGGGGGCTGGCCCGACTGATCGATGCCGTGGCGGAAATCGACGGCATTGAGCGTATCCGCTACACGACCTCCCATCCCCGCGACATGGATGATGAACTGATCGCCGTACATGGCAGTGTGGAAAAGCTCATGCCTTTCCTGCATCTACCCGTACAATCAGGTTCCGATAAAATCCTGAAGGCCATGAACCGCAAGCACACATCAGACGCCTATCGCGACATTGTAGCAAAACTTAGAAAAGTTCGCCCCGATATCGCCTTTTCATCCGACTTTATCGTGGCCTTCCCCGGCGAAAGCGAAGCGGATTTCGAAGACACCATGCAGCTTGTCCGCGATGTGAATTACGCTTCGTGCTATTCCTTTGTTTTCAGCGCCCGCCCCGGCACACCCGCCGCCAATATGCAGGGACTGATCCACCCGAAAATCGCTGCGGAGCGCCTTGCCCGCCTGCAGGGCCTGCTTAATGAGCAGCAGCTTGCTTTCAACAAGAAAAGTGTCGGCCTGACCATGCCCGTCCTGCTGGACCGCCCCGGCAAGCGCAATGGACAGGTACAGGGCCGCAGCCCTTATAACCAGTCCGTTTATATCGATGGCAACGAGCGCCTGCTCAATGAAATCGTCAATGTCGAAATCACTGAGGGGTTTGATAAATCCCTGACCGGAAAACTGCAATTAACGGAAACACAAAGCGCCAGAATTTTATGATTGCCATTTATTTTCAATATGTTGCAAAAAAACTTTACATTTTTCATAAAATATAATACTTTAACTTATGCAAATACCTCCTGAACTTACGCTTAAAGAAAGAATGCAAGAAGCCGCTTATCATGTTGATGCGTTTCTCTCCCGTTGTGTAGAAAAGGTAATTCCTTGCCGCTTCGACATAGCTATGAAAATCATAGATTTTGAAGCAGAGCGCACAAGGCAATCTCCCACTGAAATTGTGCAAGAATTTGTCGATAGCCCACTAGGAGCCCCTTTTTTTACAGCTTTATCTTTTGGTTTTAGTCTGGAAGCCAGACAAGGCGCACATAATTGGACCGGAAATGATTGGACATCTTTGGCCCAATCGCTTGAATATTTAAGAATGCACGACCCGCGATCTTCCCGCATGCGTTCCAGCGCTATCATGCTGGAAAATCTGGCGCAATTTATAACTGAAAGAAGAAATAGTAACGGCTGCAATAAAGCTGAATGCAACATTGCATAAAATACACAATCATATAACTTTCTTTAAATATTCCAGATAATTATGGTATAATTGAAAATACAATAACAAAGGACCATATACTATTGGTGCAAAAGCTTAATCTGGAATTTGACAATAACGCGCTTGCCTCACTGCTCTTTGGCGCGCAAAACAGCAACCTGACCCATATAGAAAAGAAGCTCGGCGTGGATATCGCCAGCCGCGGCAACAGTGTCACGGTTTCCGGTGAGCAGGCTGCCGTAGACAAGACACGAAATGTTTTAGGTTCTCTCTGGGACCAGTTAAAACGCGGCCAGCAAGTAGGCATTCCCGAAATCGACGCAAAACTGCGCTTCCTCGATGAATATGCGAGTGGCAGCGCCGCCGCCGCCGAAAACGGCAAATCCGGTGAGCAAATCGTCATTCGCACGAAGAAAAAAAGCGTCGTGCCGCGCTCTCCAAACCAGGCGCGCTACATCAAGGCAATACAGGACCACGAAATGGTTTTCGGTCTCGGCCCCGCGGGTACGGGTAAAACCTACCTCGCGGTAGCGGTCGGTGTTTCCATGTTTTTGGAAGGCAAGGTCGAACGCCTGATTTTCACCCGTCCGGCGGTTGAGGCCGGGGAGCGGCTGGGTTTCCTGCCCGGCGACATGCAGGAAAAGGTCGATCCCTACCTGCGCCCGATATATGACGCACTTCAGGACATGATTCCCGCCGATATCCTGATGCATAAAATGCAGGTTGGAGAAATTGAGGTGGCACCGCTGGCCTTCATGCGCGGACGCACGCTCAACAATGCCTTTGTCATACTGGATGAGGCACAGAACACCACCTGCACCCAGATGAAAATGTTCCTCACCCGGATGGGCGAAGCCTCCCGCATGGTCATTACCGGGGACATCACCCAGACAGACCTGCCCGCAGGCATAAAATCCGGCTTGCGCGATGCGCTTGAAATCCTTGAAAATGTCGAAGGCATTTCATTTAACACCTTCGCCAAGGAAGATGTAATCCGCCACCCGCTTGTCGCCAAAATCGTCCATGCCTATGACGAGCAGAAACACAAACAGGATACGTAAACAAGACCATGATTAATATCGATGTCTCGAAGGAAAGCCCTCTTTGGGACGACGGCATGTTGGGGGCAACGGATAAAATCCTGTACAGCACGGTTGAGGCAGCGCTGAAACACGTTCCCGCACTGAAAGGCTTCGATCTGGATATCAGTATCGTACTAGCGGATAACCCGTTCGTGCAAAAACTCAATAAAACCTATCGTTTTAAGGACAAGCCTACCAACGTTCTGTCTTTCCCGCAGATCGACTGGACACAGCCGCCACATGCCGGGGAAACCGTCATATTGGGCGATATCATCCTCGCTTATGAAACGATTAAAGCCGAAGCGGTTGAACAGGAAAAGACCTTTTTGAACCACTTACAACATCTTTTGGTACACGGAACATTGCACCTTTGTGGCTACGATCACGAAGATGACGAGGAAGCCGAGATCATGGAAAAACTGGAAATCGTTATTTTAAGCGAACTTGGTATAAAAAACCCTTATCAAGACGGCAGGTAATGTGGAATATTGAAAACTGATAAAATTTTAAAAATGGCTCAAGACAAAGACGACCCCAGCAGTATAACCGCGCCGCCCCCGCGCAGCGGTGTTAAGACGCAAAACGCCAAAACAGCAGAAGGCTCCAAAGGCCTTGTTTCCTGGATACAGGCGCTTGTCAAAGGCAAGCCTGACACCTCCCTGCGCGAAGCTCTGGAAGAATATATTGAGGAACCGGCCAACGACGAAACCGATTCCATTTCCTCACAGGAAAAAGCGCTGATTTCCAATATTCTTGAACTGCGCGACCTGAAAGTTGTTGATGTCATGGTCCCGCGCGCCGATATTGTCGCCATTGATGTCGACACATCGCAGAAAGAACTGCTCAGCCTGCTTTCCGAAAAACAATTCAGCCGTCTGCCCGTATATAAAGACAACCTGGATCATGTACTGGGCACAATTCACATCAAGGACATTCTTGCGGCGTTGGCCAAGGGAAAAACCATCAGCATCAAGTCGCTGATTCGAAACTGCCCTATCGTTTCCCCCTCGTTGCATGTACTTGACCTTATGTTGCAAATGAAAGAAACACGCAAGCACATGGCGCTGGTAGTGGACGAATACGGCGGCATTGACGGACTGGTGACCATCGGTGACGTTCTTGAAAACATTGTCGGAGAAATCGAAGATGAATACGAGACGGAAACTCCCGCACAGATGGAGGTCCAGGATGATGGCTCCGTCGTTGCCGACGGGCGCTTCGACGTTTACGAATTCGAGGAAAAATTCGGCCAGATTTTAAGCGCCGAAGAACGCGAGGAAAATGACACACTGGGCGGCCTGGTCTTCCATATGGCCGGGCGCATCCCGGCACGCGGGGAAATCATGACCCATGAAACGGGGATGACATTCGAGGTTCTGGACGCCGACCCGCGCCGCGTAAACCGCGTACTGATCCGCAACATTCCCTCTGTACTCTCCTGAAACATTTCGCCATTATACGGCGCATGACTGCGGTTAAGACTTTTTTTCTCTCATTCTGGGGCTTGTTTTTCAGTTGCCTTATAGCAGGCATAGCCTGCTCTTTCGCTATGGCGCCGTACAATTACTGGTTCGCTCTGCTCCCGGGGTTGAGCATACTCTACCTAGCCGTAACATATGCAAAGCGGCCCATTCACGCGCTTTTCTTAGCATGGGCTTTCGGCTTTGGCTATTTCGGCATCAGCATGTCATGGATCGGCAACGCCCTGCTGGTGCAAGGCAACGATTACGCCTGGGCCTGGCCGCTCAGCGTTACAGTCCTTCCTGCCGGGCTGTCATTTTTCCCGGCGCTTGGTTGCTATTTCACCAAAAAATTTACAAACCCGGAAAACGTCCCGGGTTATTTGGGTTTCGCAGCCTCACTGGCTCTTGCGGAATTCCTGCGCGGCCATCTTTTCACCGGTTTCCCGTGGAACCTTTTTGGTTATACATGGGCCGGAACGCCGGAAATCCTGCAAACCGTTTTTGTCTCCGATGTTTACGGTCTGACATTGCTTACTATCTTGTGGATGACTTTGCCGGGATTTTTGATCGTTAGCAGGTCATCACCTCGCAGCGTCGTATCGGCCGCGGCTTTTATCCTTCTCAGCGCGGCAGCTTCCTATAGCTATGGCTTTTGGCGGGTTCAAAATACGCCGGTTCGAATGATTCCAGATGTAACCGTGAGGCTGGTCCAACCCAATATACCGCAAGAAGAAAAATGGGACGGCGCATTATTGCAGGAAAATTACGAACTGCTCCTTGCGCTTTCAGAATCCGATGGCACAGAAAAAGGAACCACCTATATTGTCTGGCCGGAAAGCGCCCTTAGTTACCTGATTATGCGCAATCCGTTAAACCAAAACAGAATGCAGGCCGTCCTCCAAAATTATAATGGGAAGGCCTACCTTATGACCGGCGCACTGCAGTTTGATCCACAAACAGGCGACTACTTCAACAGCCTCTTATTTTTTGATCAAAACGCTGAAAATACAATGGCTTATAACAAATCACATCTTGTTCCCTTCGGCGAATACATCCCCTTTCAAAAATGGATACCCCTGGAACCCGTGACACGGTTCACCGGTTTTAGATCCGGAAACGGGCCACGCCATTTCACCACACCGGAAGGTTTGCTCTATAGTCCGCTCATCTGCTACGAGATTATTTTTCCCGGCGCGGTAACCGACCACCGGGAACCCCCGCCGGATTTCATGGTTAACGTCACTAACGATGCCTGGTACGGTGACAGCCCCGGCCCGCGACAGCACCTGATACAGGCCGTGTTCAGAGCCGTCGAGGAAGGAATCCCGGTTATCCGTTCCGCCAACACAGGCATTTCCGCCATGATCGACCCGCTGGGTCATATTACTTATCAGGCTCCCCTGTCGGAAAGGGCAGTCGAAAACCTCGAAATCCCGGTTATAGACAAGAAAATTTTATTTTTTCAGAAGCACAAAACAACAGTTTTCCTCTTTATAACCGTTGCCCTGCTTGGCTTTTCCATCATAAAACGCCGCCCGGCACAAACATTGATTGTATCCTCTTTATAAAAATTTATACTTAAGGTTAGTTGCATACAGAAGCACTCTTGCAGTATCTGTCATAAATGCTGCTCTTATAGCAAAAGAATGCAGGTGAGAGGTTTTGTGCTTTTTTGCAAAAAGCTAGGAACTTGGCACACCTTTGAAAGATTTGATAAAGTATGGTTGCAATAAAAAGAAAAACAAAAGGTACCCCTAATCCCGTTGATAAACATGTAGGACAAAGGTTACGCGTAAAACGTTCTCTTCTGGGTATGAGTCAGGAATCACTGGCAGAAGCTATCGGGTTGACTTTCCAACAGATTCAAAAATACGAGCGCGGTGCAAACCGCATCAGCGCGGGGCGCCTTTTCGATTTCGCCAAAATATTGAACGTACCCATCACCTATTTCTTTGAAGAAGCCGAAAACTCTTACAACCAGCCGCAAACCAGCCATGGTTTTTCCGACAACAAACAGGATGAATTTGCCGCTGGAGAAGACGTAATGCGCAAAAAGGAAACTCTGGACCTGATCCGTGTTTATTACTCTATCGAAGATGCGGAGACGCGCAAGGACATTTATAAATTCGTAAAATCCATGGCGGATAAAGTTAAAGCCACGCCCAAAACCTGATTTCCGGCATTTACTTTCATTACACAAACGGGCTTTTTCCCTTGAAGTCCCGTAAATGACGCTTTACTGTGAGTTTTTTGGGGTATTGATCCCGCCCCGGTTTAATGAAAGCGAGAGATTAACAATGCTTCAACACGCAGGACAAGTTGCAGATATGCCACAGGATAAAGACAGCCCCGCGCACAATCCCGATCTCAAAGATTATCTGTTTACCAGTGAATCCGTATCGGAAGGTCACCCGGATAAGGTGTGCGACCGTATATCCGATACCATTCTTGACATGTTCATGGGTGCCGATCCCTACTCCCGCGTTGCCTGCGAAACACTGGTGACGACGGATACTGTCGTTATTGCCGGCGAAACACGGGGACCGGAAAGCATTACAAAAGACATGATAGAGGAAGCCGCCCGCGCCGCTATCAAGGATATCGGTTATGAGCAGGAGGGCTTCCACTGGAAAACCGCAAATGTACAGGTTCTGCTTCACAAACAGTCAACCGACATCGCCCAGGGCGTGGACGAAGGGGTGGGTGTGGACACTAACGAAGGCGCCGGCGACCAGGGCATAATGTTCGGGTATGCGACGCGTGAAACTGACGTACTGATGCCTGCTCCCATTCACTTTTCTCACGGCATCCTGCGCGAACTGGCAGACGCCCGGAAAAACGGCAATCTGGCGGGGAAAATTGAACCGGATTCAAAGTCACAGGTAACGTTAGAATACAAAAATGACAAGCCTGTGCGCGCCACTTCCGTTGTCGTCTCGACGCAGCACGCCGACGGCCTGTCACAAGCCGAAGTAAAAGAACTGGTCCGCCCTTATGTTGAAAAGGTGCTGCCCGAGGGCTGGATGCCCCCTGAAGAGGAATTCTACGTCAACCCCACAGGCCGGTTTGTTATAGGCGGTCCCGTGGGAGATTGCGGACTTACCGGGCGCAAGATTATCGTTGACACTTATGGCGGCGCAGCGCCCCATGGCGGCGGCGCGTTCTCCGGCAAGGATCCGACAAAAGTCGACCGTTCGGCAGCTTATGCGGCACGCTATCTGGCTAAAAATATTGTGGCCGCGGGATATGCGGAAGGCTGCACGATCCAGCTGGCCTACGCGATTGGCGTTTCCAAGCCGCTTTCTGTCTATCTCAACACCCATAGTACAGGCACGGTACCGGAGCAGGAAATCGTACGAGCCTTGCAACAACTTGTGGATTTAAGCCCGCGCGGCATTCGTGAGCATCTGCAACTTAACCGCCCGATTTATGCCCGCACTTCTGCTTATGGACATTTTGGCCGTGAACCTGAAGCCGATGGCGGTTTCTCATGGGAAAAAACGGATCTCGTAAAAGATCTGCAAAGAATTCTTGGTTAGCAAAGCGGATAATATAAAGCGTGTTTATGGGCGGCGTATTGGCCGCCCTTTAAATGCCGCACGTAAAGACGCCTTGCAAGAAATACTTCCCCGTCTTTCGATTGGCGAAGATCTGCTAACCGGGGAACATACGCTTGCCCCCTCCTCCCTTTTCAAAGGAAGCTTTAAGGAAACATGGCTGGAAATCGGCTTTGGCAGCGGCGAACATGTCGCCGCCCTGATGCGCCGCCATCCGCAAAACGCTTATATCGGGGCCGAACCGTTTGTCGATGGTATGGCCGCCTTCCTGAAAGACATAAAAAACGATCCGCACGATAATATCCGCGTACATATGGACGATGCGGTTTTTCTTGCCCGTTCCTTAGCGCCGGGAAGTCTCGACGGCATCTATATCCTCAACCCCGACCCGTGGCATAAAAAGCGCCACTGGAAGCGGCGCATCGTTCGGCCTGAAACGCTGGATATTTATGCAAAAATCTTAAAGCCTGGCGGCAAACTGATCATGAGCAGCGACGTGCCGGATATGAGCCAGTGGATGCTCACCCACACCTATAACCACCCCGCTTTCACATGGACGGCCGCGCGAGCAGATGACTGGCGCAAACCGCCTGCCAACTGGATCACCACCAAATACGAAGTTAAAGGCGCGAAAGGCGCCAAGGTGATGAGTTATCTGGTTTTTGAAAAAAATTCCTTGTAATAAACACCTGAAAAGCATATAAACCTATCAAAACCTGAAGTGATAAACGGGTGAGCTGGAAAAAACGGCTCGCCTTTTTTGTTAGGTTTCTGGTTGAAAACACAAAACGGAATTATACTTTCGGATATGAAGCAGACGCCGCTGGAGCAAAAAATCACACAAATCGCCGCACCCGTGATTGCGGATCTGGGTTTTGAGCTGATTTGGGTTAGAATCGTCGGCGAAGGCAATTCTCAAAACGTGCAGATCATGGCGGAAGATCCGATCACGAAACGTCTGGGGGTTGATGACTGCGCCAGGCTCAGCAAGGCAGTTGCCGCCGTTTTGGATGTTGAAGACCCGATTTCCGGTGCCTACAGGCTGGAGTTAAGCTCACCGGGCATTGACCGCCTGCTGGTGCGTGAAAAGGATTTTGAAGATTACTCCGGCTTTGAAGCCAAGCTGGAGACCGCTATGCCGAATGAAAACGGCCAGAAAAGATTTCGCGGTGTCATCAAGGGCATTGAAAACAGCAATGTCCTGCTGAACACCGATACAGGAGACGTTGAAATTCCGTTTGGCGCTTTATCCAAAGCCAAGCTGGTTTTGACAGACGAATTGATTAAACGTACAGCCCAAAGTTAGAAGAAGAGGAAAAAACTATGGAATTGCTGCAAGTTGCCGACACAGTCGCCAGAGAAAAAAATATCGACCGGGAAATCGTTCTCGTCGCCATGGAGGAAGCCATCCAGAAAGCCGGCCGCTCCAAATACGGCCATGACCAGGATATCCGCGCGAAAATCGACCGCAAGACGGGCGATATAACAATGAAACGTTACCGCGAGGTCATGGAGGAAGACGCCGAGATCGAAAACGAGATCGCGCAGCTCAAACTCTCACAAGCTAAACGCATTAAGCCCGATGCCGTTGTCGGCGAGTTTCTGGTAGACGACCTGCCGCCGCTGGATTTTGGCCGCATCGCCGCCCAGACCGCCAAACAGGTGATCATGCAAAAAGTGCGTGAAGCCGAGCGCGCCCGCCAGTATGAAGAATACAAAGACCGCGTGGGTGAGATCATCAACGGCGTCGTTAAACGCGTTGAATACGGCAATGCTACGATTGACATCCAGGGCCGCGCCGAAGGCCTGATCCGTCGCGATGAAGGCCTGCCGCGCGAACACCTGAATGTGGGCGACCGCGTGCGCGCCATCATTTATGAAGTGCGTGAGGAAACCAGGGGACCCCAGATTTTCCTTTCCCGCTCGCACCCAGAGTTCATGGCCCAGCTCTTTACCCAGGAAGTGCCGGAGATTTATGACGGCGTGATCGAGATCAAGGGCGTTGCCCGCGATCCCGGTTCCCGCGCGAAAATCGCCGTTGCCTCCCGCGACGGCTCCATCGACCCCGTGGGCGCCTGTGTCGGTATGCGCGGCTCCCGCGTTCAGGCCGTGGTCAATGAACTGGCCGGTGAAAAAATCGATATCGTGCCATGGTCCGAAGATGTGGCCACTTTCACGGTGAACGCCCTGCAACCCGCCGAAGTGGCCAAGGTCGTTCTGGACGAGGAGAAAAAACGCATGGACGTGGTTGTTCCCGACGAACAACTCAGCCTCGCTATCGGCCGACGCGGACAGAACGTGCGCCTTGCTTCCATGCTTACGGGCTGGGACATTGATATTCTGACTGAAGCCGAGGAGTCACAGCGCCGCGCTGAAGAATTCACTACACGCTCTACGCTGTTTATCAATGCGCTGGACGTTGACGAGGTTATCGCCCATCTGCTGGTGGCTGAAGGCTTTACCAAGGTCGAGGAAATCGCCGAAACGCCGATCGATGAACTCAACCAGATCGAAGGTTTTGAGGAAGAGGTTTCTATTGAACTTCAGAATCGTGCACTTGCCTTCCTTGAGGCAAAAGCCAAGGAACTGAAGGAAAAGCAGGATACCTTGGGCATTGCTGACGACCTGATGGCGGCGCAGGGCCTGCGTCCTGACCAGATTTTGCTCCTCGGTGAAAAAGGTGTGAAAACACTGGATGATCTTGCTGACCTTGCCGGTGACGAATTAATCGAGATGCTCGGCGAAGGCCAGCTGACGCACAAGGAAGCCAATGAGGTAATCATGGCTGCCCGCGCACACTGGTTTGAAGACGAGGAGTCTTCTGAAGAAACGGCAGAATCCGAAGAAGAGCCGGCCGTACAGCAGGCAAACGGATAAACCAACCCTAAAGAAAGAAAAAGCAGAGCGATATGAGCGAAGCAAAAGATAAAGATGACAAAGATAAGAAAAAGACAGAAGGTAAGAAAACCTTAAGTCTTGGGGGAACACTGAGCCTGAAAGGCGGCAGTGCCACACAGTCGCGTCAGAATATCACGCAAGGACGCAGCGGTGCGAATGTCGCCGTTGAGGTTCGCCGCAATCGCTCTGCCGTTAATCGCAGCTCTGAGAGCGGCTCCTCATCTTCGGCCGAACAAAACCTCACGAGCGAAGAGCGTGAAGCCAGGATAAAGGCATTACGGGAAGCACAAAGCGCTGGCAGTGGGGGGCGTCGCTCCACCCTGCCCGACCGCAAACCTGTGCAACGCGCCTTACCAAAAGAGGAAGAAGAAAGCCCTGACGATGCGCGCGCACGCGAACTGGAAGAACTTGAGCGCATCGAACGTTCACGCATCGCGGAACCGGGCACGGAAGAAAGTTCCGCCGCACCCCGACGTTCACGCTTCGATGACCGCGATTCCGAAGAAAGCTACCGCGACAAACTGAAGAAAAGCGCCACCAAAACCGCACGCACCGGCGATAAACGCGGGCGTAGCGGTCGCCTTACGGTTACACAGGCGCTTAACGATGATTACGACCGCGACCGCGGCCCTTCTCTTGCGGCGCAAAAACGCGCCCGGGAAAAAGCGCGTATGTCCATGCAGGCCTTTCAGGAACCGACAGAAAAAGCGTCACGCGAAGTTATCGTGCCTGAAACAATTACCGTTGGAGAACTGGCCAACCGCATGGCGGAACCCGGAGCGGAAGTTGTAAAAGCACTTATGAAACTCGGCGTCATGGCCACGATCACGCAAATGATCGATGCAGATACCGCCGAACTTGTAATTGATGAATTCGGTCACAAGATCAAGCGCGTATCCGACTCGGATGTCGAAATCGGCCTGGAAGGCGAAGAAGACAAGACGGAAGACCTCCTGCTACGCCCCCCTGTCGTGACGATTATGGGGCATGTCGATCATGGAAAGACCTCCCTGCTCGATGCCTTGCGCCAAACGGATGTAGTCTCCGGCGAGGCAGGCGGCATCACCCAGCATATCGGCGCCTATCAGGTCACCATGGCTTCGGGAGGAAAGATAACCTTCTTGGATACGCCCGGACACGCAGCTTTCACAGAAATGCGTTCACGCGGTGCGAAAGTTACGGATATCGTAGTTATCGTTGTGGCGGCCGACGACTCCATCATGCCGCAAACTATCGAAGCCATTAACCACGCCAAGGCAGCGAATGTGCCCATTATCGTGGCTATTAACAAAATAGATCTGCCCACCGCCAACCCGCAAAAGATCAAAACCGACCTGCTGCAGCACGAAGTTGTTGTCGAGGAAATGAGTGGCGATGTGCAGTGCATCGAAATTTCCGCCAAAAACAAGCTTAACCTCGACAAGCTGGAGGAAGCAATTCTCCTGCAGGCCGAAGTGCTGGAACTTAAAGCCAACCCCAACCGCGCCGCACAGGGCGTTGTCGTGGAATCCAAACTTGAAAAAGGCCGCGGCCCCGTGGCAACCGTCCTGATCCAGAACGGAACGCTCAGGATAGGTGATATTTTTGTCGCCGGCTCCGAGTTCGGAAAAGTCCGCGCCCTGATCAACGACCACGGTGTAAATGTAAAATCCGCTATTCCGGGAGAACCGGTAGAGGTTCTTGGCATCAATGGTGCGCCCGATGCCGGGGATACGCTGGTCGTGGTCAACGATGAATCCAAGGCCCGCGAAGTGGCGGAATACCGCCAGCATAAAAAACGCGCAGCACAAGCCGCCATCGCCGTTACGGGCCGCACGACCATCGATGATCTGATCGCCCAGCGCGAAGCGGGGGAGAAAACCGCCCTGCCCGTTATTATCAAGGCGGACGTTCACGGCTCTATCGAGGCCATTGCCGGTTCCTACCGCAAGATGGTGGAAGAAAATCCGGATATTGAGGTGCAGGTCCTGCACTCGGGCGTCGGCGGGATTACCGAATCCGACGTGAAACTGGCCCGCGCCTCCGGTGGCGTCATTGTGGGCTTTAATGTGCGCGCCAACGCACAGGCCCGCGACCTTGCCAGCAAGGAAGGCGTCGATATCCGCTATTACAACGTGATTTACGATGTGATCGACGATGCAAAATCCATCCTTACCGGCATGCTTTCCCCGACGCAGCGCGAGGAATATATCGGCCAGGCGAAAATCCTGCAGGTCTTCAACATCACCAAGGTCGGCAAGGTTGCCGGGTGTATGGTCGAGATGGGCGCAGTGCGCCGCGGCAACAAGGTACGCCTGCTGCGCGACGACGTGGTGATCCACGAAGGCACGCTCAAAACCCTCCAGCGCTTCAAGGACGAGGTCAAGGAAGTCAAGGAAGGCACGGAATGCGGCATGGCGTTCGCGAATTACGATGACATCAAGGAAGGCGACGTTATCGAATGCTTCGAAGTCATCGAGGAACAGCGTAAGGTCGAATAAACTGTAACCGGCAAGGCTGACATGAAATCATACCGCGCACAGGGGCCATCCCAACGCCAGTTAAGAGTGGGAGAGCAAATCCGCCATATTCTGGCAGAAACAATGGCGCGCGGACATTTCCGCGGTGAAAGCCTGCTTGATGCGGGAAAAATTACAGTGACCGAAGTGCGTGTCTCTCCCGACCTTAAAAACGCCACCGCCTATGTCATGGCGCTGGGCGGCGCGGACATGGAGAATATCCTGCCCGCCCTGAACGAAGAACACGCGACCTTTCAAAAAGAAATCAACCGCCAGTCCAGCCTGAAATTCACTCCGCGCATCCGTTTTGTCACGGATGAAAGCTTTGACAACGTCTCTAACATCGACAACATCCTGCGCGAAATCAAAATTCCAGAAGATGATGAATAAGATTTTCGTCATCCTGAGCGAAGCGAGGGATCTCATGTGGCAAAGTGAGATTCTTCAGTCGCGTTGCTCCTTCAGAATGACAGTGAGGCTAAATGGCCCGGCGTAAAAAAGGCGACCCCGTCAGCGGCTGGATCAATCTGGATAAAGACACGGAGCTGGGCTCGACGCAGGCCGTCGGCAAAATCCGCAGGCTTTTAAATGCGCAAAAGGCCGGGCACGCCGGAACGCTCGATCCGCTTGCAAGCGGCATTCTTCCTATCGCGCTGGGCGAAGCCACCAAGACCATTCCCTATATCCAGGACGCCCTGAAAACCTATAAATTCACGGTTGCATGGGGAGCGCAAACCAGCACGGACGACCTTGAGGGGGAGATTATTCAGCGCTCCGATTCCCGCCCCGGCATTGAAGATATCCGCGCCATTTTGGAAAATTACATCGGTGAGATCGAACAAACACCGCCGCAATTCTCGGCCATTAAAATTGACGGGCAACGTGCTTATGACCTCGCCCGCGCCGGGGAAACAGCCGCCATCAAACCAAGACGGGTTTATCTTAAATCTTTGAATATCAACTGTCATCCTGAAGGCGAATGCCTGAAGGATCTATCTTCACCCGACCAAGATCCTTCAGCGCAAGCGCTTCAGGATGACAAAATGGATGAAACGTCGTTCGTTATGACCTGCGGCAAAGGTACTTATGTCCGTTCGCTGGCGCGCGATATGGGGCTGGCGCTGGGTTGTTTCGGGCATATTACGAAACTGCGGCGCACCGCCGTCGGGCCTTTTACAGAAAAAAACGCGATTTCCCTTGCAAATCTGGAGCAGATGAGCGATATTGCGGCCCGCATGGAGGCTTTGCTGCCGCTTGAGAGTGCGCTGGACGATATCCCGGCTCTAGCTCTTAAGGCGGAGGAAACGGCAAGCCTACGGAACGGACAGGTTCTGAATTTTATCTCCCGCCCCGATTTCGAACGATTGTCGAAAGCCGGATTGGGAAAGCAGGAACCGCAAACGGCCCTTGCTCTTTTTAACGGCGCGCCCGTCGCGCTGGTTGAAAATAAGGGACCCGAAATAAAACCCGTTCGCGTGCTGAATATGTAACACCCCCTCTCGTCATCCTGAGGGAGTGAAACGACCGAAGGATCTGCTTTACAAACTTTGAGATCCTTCCACTCGCTTCGCTCGGTCAGGATGACAGGAAAAAGAAAGGAACGAAAGATGTCGATTACTGCTGAAAAGAAACAGGAAGTTATCAAGGAATATGCAACCGGCAAAGGTGACACAGGTTCACCGGAAGTGCAGGTCGCGATTTTGACAAACCGTATTAACGAGCTCTCGGGGCACATGCAAATCCACAAAAAGGATTTCCACTCACGCCGCGGCCTGCTGGCCATGGTGGCCCGCCGCCGCAAGCTTCTGGACTACCTGAAGGGTAAAAACGAAGCCCGCTATCAGGAGCTCATCAAAAAACTCAATATCAGGCGGTAAGAGCCATGGGGTGGAAGCTTGAAACAGGAGCCACCCTGACCGCTCTGTTCATGCTTGCGGGATGCGCCACCGGGATTCACGGCCCCGGCCGCAAAGGCCCCGGCCCCGTTGACCCAATCTGCGAACAAAACGTTGCCGCGGCGGCAAAACGCCTCGGTCCTCTTTTTATTGATGCCTTAGACAAAGCGGACGGTGGCCCATTTGTTGTTCGCATTTCAGGTGTTCGGGGAACCATCCAGAGTTCATGCGCAAATGCCTCCACCCTCCCGGAAGCACATAAATGCTTAGGTGCGATCAGACAAATATATAGTAAATCCAAACGTCGCCAGCGAGATTTCATACCGGATGATCTGGATCGTGACTTCAGGGCCGCAACCGGTGCCTATCAGGCGATGTACACAACAAATGTGGACAGGCTTTTAGGTCAGAATCAGGAATTCATCTGTCTTCCCGCCGCAGCCGCCAGCCTGAAGCGCTGATTAAGCCGCTTTTTTCTCATGAATGAAGTATCTGGCTTTGATCTTCCCATTCTCCATCTCGAAAACCAGCGGCACGCCCGTTGGCATTTCGGCTTCGTTGATGCTCTCCGGTGTTTCGGCGCCTAAAATAATAAGCATGGCGCGCAAAGAGTTCCCATGCGCGGCAATCAACACATTTTCACCATTCTCAATCAGCGGCTTAATTTCCGCCTCATAATACGGACGCACGCGGTTTTCCACCACATCCTTCAGGCATTCCCCACCGGGCGGCGGCGTATCGTAAGAACGGCGCCAGATATGCACCTGCTCCTCGCCGTATTTGGCGCGGGTTTCATCCTTATCAAGCCCGGTCAGATCGCCGTAATCGCGCTCGCGCAGATGCGGATGGCGCACCATTTTGGCAAACAAATCGCCCTGTCCGGCTTCGTTCAGCGCGATTTCCGCCGTGCGGTTGGCACGCGTCTGGGTGGAAGAAAACACGTGATCGAACTGAATTCCCGCCTTTTTCAGCATATCGCCGGCCTTTTTGGCCTCTGCCTCGCCATTTTCGGTAAGATCGACGTCGTGAAATCCGGTAAAACGGTTTTCCAGATTCCACTGAGACTGGCCGTGACGAAGAAGAACGAGATAATTCATTTATATAATCCTTTTAAAAAACCACAGATCAACACAGATACACACAGATAGCCTTTTTTTAAAGAAAAAATCCGTGTTTATCTGTGTTTATCCGTGGTTAAAACATTTCAAGAACTCTTTGACTTCTGCGCCATTTAATGGCATATATCCTGCCAGTTGGAAGCTATGCCGAGAAGAGGCGTCTCGGTTGACTGTCAAGCTGGTGTCAGAACCGTCTTCACTGTCTGCCGATCCTCTTCCCCGACATCCCTTCCGGAATTTTAAATTGTCCCTGCGTAAAACCCGGGGGCGTAATGTATATATAAAAAGGAAATTATAAATGTTTAACGTATATCGTAAAGAAATCGATTTTGCGGGAAAGAAACTTGTTCTGGAAACAGGCAAGATCGCCCGCCAGGCAGATGGCGCCGTATTGGCCACCATCGGTGAAACTACCGTGCTTTGCTGCGTGACAGGCGCAAAGAACGTCTCCCCGGGGCAGGATTTCTTCCCCCTTTCCGTTCACTACCAGGAAAAAACATATTCCGCGGGTAAAATTCCCGGCGGCTTCTTCAAGCGCGAAGCACGCCCCAGCGAAAAAGAAACGCTGACATCCCGCCTGATCGACCGCCCGATCCGCCCGCTCTTCCCCAAGGGCTTCCTGAACGAAGTGCAGGTTATCGCCACCGTGATTTCCCACGACCTTGAAAACGACCCTGACATCATTGCGATGGTTGGTTGTTCCGCCGCTCTTACCATTTCCGGCATTCCCTTTATGGGGCCGATCGGCGGTGCGCGCGTAGGTTACAAGGATGGCAAATACGTCATCAACCCGCCGATGCACGAAGTATCCGAAGGTGACCTTGACCTTGTGGTCGCGGGCACGCAGGAAGGCGTCCTGATGGTTGAATCCGAAGCACAGGAACTCTCTGAAGACATCATGCTGGGCGCTGTCCGCGCCGGTCACGAAGCTTACCAGAGCGTCATTAACGGTATCATCGAACTGGCTGAAATGGCTGCCAAGGACCCGTGGGATGTTCCTGAAACGCCCGATCATATCGCCAAGCTGCAGGAAAACATCAAGAAAAAATTCGCCAAGGACGTCGAAAAAGCCTACGGCATTACCGATAAACTGGAGAGGCAGACGGCCGTTGGCGCTGTACGTGATGCAGCGATTGCTGAATTCACGGATGAGGAAAACGGCATCGATGCCAATATTATCACCGCGAAGTTCAAATCACTGGAAGCCGACGTTGTGCGCGGTTCTATCCTGAAAACCGGCAAACGCATCGACGGCCGCGACACCAAAACGGTGCGCCCGATCGTTGCGGAAGTCGGCGTTCTTCCCCGCACTCACGGCTCCGCGCTGTTTACACGCGGCGAAACGCAGGCGCTGGTTGTGGCAACCCTTGGCACGGGCCAGGATGAACAGATCATCGACGCGCTGGACGGTGAATACAAAGAACGCTTCATGCTGCATTACAACTTCCCGCCCTATTCCGTTGGCGAAGCCGGACGCATGGGCGCACCGGGGCGCCGCGAAATCGGCCACGGCAAGCTGGCATGGCGCGCCATTCACCCTCTTCTGCCAACCGCTGAGGAATTCCCCTACACGATGCGCGTGGTTTCAGAGATTACCGAATCCAACGGTTCTTCCTCCATGGCTTCCGTATGCGGCGCATCCCTGTCCCTGATGGATGCGGGCGTTCCCCTGCCCCGCCCGGTTGCGGGCATCGCCATGGGCCTGATTAAGGAAGACAAGGACTTTGCCGTTCTGTCCGACATTCTGGGTGATGAAGATCACCTCGGCGACATGGACTTTAAAGTCGCCGGCACGAACGATGGCATCACGTCCCTGCAGATGGATATCAAGATCACCTCTATCACAGAGGAAATCATGAAAACCGCTCTTGCTCAGGCGAAAGACGGTCGCCTGCATATTCTTGGTGAAATGGCCAAGGCGATCGACACGGCCCGTACAGAACTGAACGCCAACGCGCCTCAGATCGTCACCCTGAAAATCCCGGTCGACAAAATCCGCGACGTGATCGGCACCGGCGGTAAAGTGATCCGCGAAATCACCGAAACCACGGGCGTAAAAATGGACGTTGAGGATGACGGCACGATCAAGGTCGCCGCCAACAATCAGGAATCCATTGATGCCGCGGTGAAGTGGATCAAGGGCCTGACGGAAGAACCCGAAGTCGGCAAGGTATATGACGGTAAAGTCGTTAAAACCGTTGATTTTGGTGCGTTCGTAAACTTCATGGGCGCCAAGGACGGCCTTGTGCATATTTCCGAACTGG
The DNA here is from genome assembly GCA_964493095.1 of uncultured Pseudobdellovibrionaceae bacterium. GTDB lineage: Bacteria > Pseudomonadota > Alphaproteobacteria > Micavibrionales > Micavibrionaceae > CAYXSX01. The sequence goes on along the minus strand of CAZBNG010000037.1, from coordinate 328 downwards.
CCGACCACCGCGTTGCCCAGACAACCGATGTTGTCAACGAAGGCGATGAAGTAAAGGTTCTGTGCATCGGTATGGACGACCGCGGCAAGATCAAACTTTCGATGAAACGCGTCAATCAGGAAACCGGCGAGAAAATTGAAATTGAAGACAAACCCAGAGGCAAAAAAGAAGCCAACGGTTAATTGCATTTGAGTATAGAATTGAAAAAGCCCCTCTGCGGGGCTTTTTTATTGGCAACTTTTATTGACATAACAGTTAGTCTTGTGCTATTTGCCCAACACAGGAAAAAAATATGCGTTATCAAGACCAGCCAAGCGCTACAGAACAA
>CAZBNG010000036.1:5041-19100 GCA_964493095.1 uncultured Pseudobdellovibrionaceae bacterium | reverse complement strand
CAGGAACGCGCTCAAATCGACCCCGACGCCATTTACAGGGCAAGGCAGACCATGCTGGCCGCCATCAAGCGTGAGCATCGCGCCACCCTTGACAAGGCATATAATGCCCTGCAAGACAAAGGAGAATTTAAAATCACCCCCGAAGCCATGGGGCAGCGCGCATTAAGGGGAACCCTGCTCTCTATTCTTTCCTCCACCCACGGCACGGGCTGCGCCAAACGTTGCAAGGCCCATTATGACGAGGCGGATAATATGACCGACCGCGTCGCCGCCCTTTCCGTGATCACCAACATCGACCAGCCACAACGCGAAGAGGCTTTCGATGATTTTTACGAGAGGTTTAAAAACTATCCCCTGGTTGTGGACAAGTATTTCTCGCTACAAGCTTCAGCGCCCAGAACAGATTTAATAAACCACTTGAACAAACTTTCGCAACACCATGATTTTAATATAAAAAATCCAAATAGAGCACGGTCGCTATATGCGGCATTCGCCATGAACAACCCGGTAGGGTTCCACGCTGTGGACGGGTCGGGGTATAACTTCCTGACCGATGCCGTGATCAAGCTAAACGCCATAAACCCGCAAATCGCCGCCCGTCTGCTCGGCCCCTTGCGTGAATGGCGTCGTTACACGCCAGATCGGCAGAAAAAAATGCAGGCGGCCCTCGAACGTATTTTAGAAACGCCGAAACTATCACCCGATGTCTTTGAAATCGCCAGTAAGAGCCTTAAATCCTGACTTCTCCCTTGAGGGCGAATATGAAGGGCCCGTTTGCGGGATCGATGAGGTCGGGCGCGGCCCGCTGGCGGGCCCCGTCGTTGCGGCCTGCGTATATATCCCGCCGGAAGTGCGGAAGCTGGAATGGATAGCGCATATCAAAGACAGCAAAAAACTCTCCGAAAAACGTCTTGAAATGCTGCATGAAGCTATCACAACTCATTGTGCTTACGGGATTGCGGAAATTGCGCCCCAGGAAATTGATGAAATCAATATTCTGCAGGCTTCACTTAAGGCTATGAACCTTGCCTTTAACAACATGACGTCATTGCGAGGAGCAGAGCGACGCGGCAATCCGGAGCCACAAACACCAATGTATGGATTGCTTCCCCCGGCTCAAGGCCGGAGTCGCAATGACGATAGAGAATGGCACGCGCTGATTGACGGCAATCGCGTTCCCTCTAATTTGCCTTGCGCTTCCACCCCCATAATAAAGGGAGACAGCAAATCGAAATCGATCGCCGCAGCCTCGATTATCGCCAAGGTAACGCGTGACCGGATCATGCGAAAGCTGGCGGCGGAGTTCCCCCATTACGGCTGGGAAAGCAATGTCGGCTACCCTACGCAGGCCCACCGCGTTGCCATCGCCCGCCACGGTATCACCATTCATCACCGCCGCTCTTTCGGGCCGGTGAAACTTTTTTTACAGGATTCCGCCTGACTCGAAACCCAGACTCAGCCTTAGTTTCGAGTCGAAGACTCTGCCCCAACTCACTGACTCTGTTATAAGAATCGAAAAAAGTCTCTTGACGGCGAATCGGTTTTGACTCATGATTCGGGCTTTTCAAGCTTTAAGCAGGAAGTGAAATTCATGAGCAAACATAAAATTGCTGTGCCGAAAGATTCCATCATCACAGGCGACTGCGTCAAATCCATGAACGCCCTGCCCGGGGAATGCGCAGATCTTATTTTCGCCGACCCTCCTTATAATTTGCAACTTGGCGGCGATCTGCACCGCCCCAATAACAGCAAGGTCGATGCGGTCGATAACGACTGGGACCAGTTTGAATCCCTGCAAAAATACGATGAATTTACCCGCGAATGGCTGGGTGCAGCGCGCAACGTGCTCAAACCCGACGGCAGCATCTGGGTCATCGGCTCTTATCACAACATTTTCCGCCTCGGCTATATCCTTCAGGATATGGGGTTCTGGATTTTGAACGACGTGATCTGGCGTAAATCCAACCCAATGCCTAATTTCCGGGGCCGCCGTTTTACCAATGCCCATGAAACGCTGATCTGGGCGGCGAAATCGGAAAAATCAAAGTACTGCTTTAATTACACAGCCATGAAGGCGTTAAACGAAGACTTGCAAATGCGCAGCGACTGGTACCTGCCGCTGTGCACCGGGTCAGAGCGCCTGAAGGACGCCGACGGAAACAAGGCCCACCCGACGCAAAAACCCGAAAGCCTGCTGGCGCGGGTGCTAATGTCCTCCAGCAAGGAAGGTGATACCGTGCTTGATCCGTTCTTTGGCACCGGCACCACCGGGGCGGTGGCGAAAAAGCTCGGACGCCATTATATCGGGCTGGAGCGCGATGAAACTTACGCCGCCTTTGCCCGCGAACGCATTGCCGCCATAACCCCGATGGACTCGAAATTGCTGACCACCCCTTCCAAGCGCGAAACCCCGCGCGTGCCCTTTGGCAACCTGCTTGAACACGGCCTGATCGAGGCCGGAGCGGTGCTTTCGGATGCCAGGAACCGTTACAAGGCGCGCGTCCATGCCGACGGCTCTGTGGCGGCCTTAAACAGGCTGGAGCCCCTGCGCGGCTCGATCCACAAGGTTGGCGCGGCGCTTCAGGAAGCCCCCTCTTGCAACGGCTGGACCTTCTGGCATTATGACGGCCAGCCCATTGATGTATTGCGGGAGCGCGTCCGTACGCAAATGTAATGAACAGGATATTCGTCAAAGAACTTGAACTGCAAATGTCGATCGGCATCTACGAAGCCGAAAAACAGACAAAGCAGCGCGTTCTTGTCTCCGCCTTCCTTGATATCGAAACAAACAGCGCAAATTCGGACGATATTAAAGACACCGTTTCCTATGAAGACGTTGTAAACACAATCAAGACTCTGGCCGCCGCGCGGCGCTACAATCTGGTGGAAAGCTTTGCCGAGGAAATCGCCGCCGCCTGCCTGAAAGACAAGCGCGTGGCAACCATCGAGCTGGAAATCATCAAGCCCGATATTTTCAAAGATGCCGCCGGGGTGGGCATACGAATAATCAGAAAAAATTAACCATGACGATATCAATATCCGTCATTGCGAGGAGGGCGAAGCCCGACGCGGCAATCTGCGGAAATATAGATTGCTTCGTCACTGCGTTCCTCGCAATGACGTTGCGATCTTGGTGGTTCAAAACTTTATAAGTCGCAAGACTTTTTTAAAAACAGTTGGAAAACCGGCGGTGCCAATTTCATTTACAGGATGCCAGAAATATCCTTCCGGCGCGTTGCTGCCCCGTCCCGATTTAATCTCAAGCGTCAGGTCGAAATGCGTAAAACTGTGAATCACCCTGTCTTTATGGACTTTCAGGCCGGATGGCTCGGGGAACGCTTCATGTGATTTGCTCCACTCCGTTGTCGGGAACCCCACCATACCGCCCAGCATTCCCTTTTCCGGGCGGCGATGCAGCAGGACATTGCCCGCCCCGTCCTCGATCCAGTAAACAACGCCGCTGCGCTGGGGCTTTTCGCCTTTTTGCCGTTTGCGCGGCAATTGCTCCGCTATACCCATGGCACGCCCCTCGCAAAACTCCGCCACCGGACACAGCATGCACTTGGGCGATTTGGGCGTGCATATCCCCGCCCCCAGATCCATCAACGCCTGCGCGAGGTCTCCGGGCCTTTCGGCATCCCCAAAATAAGGCGCTGCCAGTTTTTTTAGCTCCGGTTTGATATCAGGTAATTCCCCCTGCACCGCATGAAGCCGCGCCATAATGCGCTCGATATTCCCATCCACCACCGTGGCAGGCCGGTTAAAAGCAATCGCGGCAATCGCGGCGGAGGTATAATCCCCGATGCCGGGCAGTTTTTTAAGCGCCTCCTGCGTATCCGGAAAAACTCCCCCATGATCAAATGCCACAACTTTAGCGCAGGCATGCAGGTTACGCGCCCTTGCGTAATACCCCAGCCCCGCCCATTCGCGCATCACATCTTCGGCGGGCGCATCGGCAAGGTCTTCTACCCCCGGCCAAAGCTTCAGGAATTTCAGGAAATAAGGAATAACGGCATTTACTACCGTTTGCTGAAGCATGATTTCAGAGAGCCAGACTTTATACGGTTCCTGCCCCTGCCCCGGTTCCGCGCGCCAAGGCAGGATGCGACGCTCCCGCGTGTACCACTCCAGAATTTTCCTGCGGAAATTTATTATGCTATGATCAGACATCTTGCAGTTTGCGGGCGCGCTTGTCATAGTGCTGCCTTATTCCAACTAAAGGTTTTTCTTATGCGCCCATTATCAGAGGCCACCGGACGCATCGCCGGCCAGAACTTCCAGCGTAAATATGTGGCCCTTGGCCGCATCGTCCAGCATTGGTCAGATATAATCGGCGCCGAGCTGGCACGCAAGGCACAGCCAGTAAAAATACACTACCGCAAATTTGAAAAATCCAAAGAGCCGCAGGCTTCCCTTGATATCGCGGTCAGCAGCGCCGATGCCACCTTGCTGCATTATCAGAAGGACCTGATCCTTGAGCGCATCAACCAGATTTTCGGCGAGCGTTGGATTTCATCCATCCGTTTCGTCAATGTGCCCGCAAACGAGATTAAATCCTCCGCCTTTAAAAAGCCAAAAACACCCTTAAGCAGCGAAGAAAAACAATCCCTTAATTCCCTGCTGGAAAATATTGCAGATCATGATATAAAGGCGCGGCTCGAAACATTGGGCAACGAAATCATCAAAGAAGACAGATAGCTATGAAAGTAACAGCAATTACCCTAAGAAGCGGCCACGTGATCGAATACAACGGCAAGTTATGCATTGTGGTCAAAAACGAAATCATTCAGCCCGGCAAGGGCAACTCGGTTGCTCAGGTTGAACTGCGCGATATCCGCACAGGCAACAAAGACAACGTGCGCTACCGCACACAGGAAACCGTGGAGCGTCTGCGCCTTGAGCAGGATGAATACCAGTACCTGTACACAGACGCCGACGGCATCCACCTGATGAACCAGCAAAGCTACGAGCAGATCATGATCTCCTCCGAAATCGTCGGCGAGCAGGCCGCGTTCCTTCAGGAAGGCATGATCGTGGAAGTCGAAAGTTTTGAAGGCGAGGCCCTTGGCGTTACCCTGCCCGACACGGCGACGCTGGAAATCGTCGAAGCCGAACCCGTTGTAAAAGGACAAACGGCGACTACATCATATAAGCCCGCAATTTTAAGCAACGGCGTAAAAATCATGGTGCCCCCGCACATTGAATCCGGCACCCGCGTCGTGGTGAAAATTGAGGACGCTGCCTATATCGAAAGAGCGAAGGATTAAATTTTTTGTGTCATCCTGAAACGCTTGCGTTGAAGGATCTCATATAATTGGACTTAGATCCTTCAGGCATACGCCTTCAGGATGACGATTAAAGAAAGAATATAAATGAGCGCTACCATTTCTCCCAACATGCAGGTCATGATCAAGGCCGCTGAAAAAGCGGCACGCAGTCTTGTCCGCGATTTCGGCGAAGTGGAAAACCTTCAGATTTCCGTCAAAGGCCCCGGCGACTTTGTCAGTGCCGCCGACCGCCGCGCCGAAGAAATTATTTTCGAAGAGCTTTCCCGCGCCCGCCCGGATTTCGGTTTCCTGATGGAAGAATCCGGCGCCAAAGGCGCGAAAAACGCCGCTTCGCGCTTCATCATCGACCCGCTGGACGGCACCGCCAACTTTCTGCACGGCCAGCCGCACTGGGCTATTTCCATCGCGCTGGAGGAAAAAGGCGAAATCACCACCGGGCTGATTTATGACCCGATAAAACACGACATGTTCACAGCAGAAAAAGGCCTTGGCGCATATGTAGGAAAACGCAAGCGCCTGCGTGTTTCAGGCCGTCAGGACCCGCTTCTTGCCATGGTCGCCACGGGCGCGCCGCGCCGCGCGCTTAAAAAACATGAACAGTTTTTCAAGGAACAGCGCGCCGTCTGGGATACAGGCGTAAACATGCGCCGCTTCGGTTCCGCCGCTCTGGATCTCGCCTATGTAGCCGCCGGTCGCTACGATGCTTATTGGGAGCGCGCGCTCTCGCCATGGGATGTTGCTGCAGGATACCTGATTGTGAAGGAAGCCGGCGGCTTTGTCTGCGATATTGACGACGACCGCAAAAATCCAGTAGAAACAGGCAACATACTTGCCGGAAACGAAGCCATTTATACGCAACTGAAAAAAGTGCTAAAAGCAGCGTAGGAGCTGCCGGAAATGAAGTACCTGACCACCATACTCATTGCCTGTTTTTTGCTCTCGGCCCTTCCTGCCCGCGCGGAAGAAGGAGTGGATGTGGACATGAGCGTACTGGACGACCTTCAGGGTTATTCGCCGCCTGCCATGTTCACACATCCGGCTCCTGTTCCTATAGAGATTAAAAAACTCAACATCGTTTCACGCACCAGATATCTGGGCCCCCCGCCTTTCCCCAAACACAAACCCGCTTTCACCACGCCGACCGCGGCTGCACCGGTGGTGCCCGTAGAAATGCATAATATTGAAAGCGAAACTCTTCCCCCTCCTTCACCTGAAATGATACCCGGGGGAACGGTGGAAAAACCGCCCGGCGAAACTTCTGCCGTAAAACCGCAAACGTCTGTTTCTCCGGCGGAAACGCAGGTTCCTGACGGCATTAATGCCCCAGACACACCCATTATGCCGGACCAGAGTACACTGGTGGCCCCGCAAGCCGCTGAACCTGAAATCCCTGCTCCACCATCGGTGCAAGAAAACATCACAACTCCCGAAATCATAGAACCGCAGGCGGGCGAACAATCGCCCGGTTCCGCCGAAGAGAGCGATTCCGGCATCATTGAGGATATAACAGCGGAAATAACAACCCCTTCCGCGTCTTCCTTCCCCCCCGAAGATACGGCGGACCAACAAAATCCGGGCCAAAAAAACGACACTCCCAGCCAGGAAGAACTCGAAGAAACATTGCATAAGATGTTAAATGAAGAGCCTCCGCGCGGCGCTTTCACCCTGGAATTTTCGCCGCAACAGGTTGAAATCCCTGCGGAAGATTTCGCCCCCCTTGAAACAAAAGTGATAGAGCCGCTGCAAGACAACAAGGACTGGCGGGTGGAGATCCGCGGCTACGCCAGCCCGGAAGAAGAAGGACGCAGCATGACGCGCCGTATATCGCTGGCCCGGACCATTGCGCTGCGTGACGCGCTTATTAAGAAAAATATCTCTCCTGACCGTATCGACGTCCGCGCCCTTGGCCAGACTACCAACGAAACCCCGCTTGACCGTGTCGATGTTGTTTTCATCAAGCCCGAGCAATAAGTTTTCCGCGCCAGCCCGGTGTGGATAATATAAGCGAAAAGCCTTGAATTCCTTGACATTCGGCCCATCAATCGTGTTCTTATAGGTAAATTCAAAATAAGGTGTCAGAGCATGAGTGATAAAATTCGCCGCTTTCTTATTATTGCAACGGGGTTATGCCTCGTCGCCGGGGTCGTCGCAGGCGTTATTTTCCTGAATAAACACGCTGAAGCCCCGTTCGTGCCGCATGCTTTCGCTCAGGAAGAGCCCTCCGCCGGAGACGAACAAGCCATGGCGCACCCACCGACGCAAGGTGAAAGCCCGCAGCAGATACCGCATGCCGAGAGCGAGCCTGAAAAAACCGCGCAGCAGCCGCATAATTTCAACCTGCAAAAGGCTCTGGAACTGCGCACTATGGGCAACCCCGAGGCCCCCATTAAAATTACAGAATTTGCCTCTTTATCCTGCTCTCACTGCGCGCATTTCAGCAATACAATCCTGCCCGATATCGAAAAAGAATACATAGACACCGGCAAAGCGTCCCTGACCTTTTACGATTACCCGCTTAACGCTCCGGCACTGCATGGCGCCATGACGGCGCGCTGCATTCCCGAATCGCGTTATTTCGATTTTATCAAACTGCTCTTCGAAAAACAGGAAGACTGGGCGTTCAAACCCAACTATATGCAGATACTCGGCCAATATGCCAGCCTTCTGGGCCTGGGGAAATCCGATTTCGAGGCCTGTGTAAACGACAAGGAACTTCAGGACGCGATGGTCGCCAGAGTCAAAGAGGCCCAGGATGAATGGAAGGTAAACTCCACCCCGACCTTTGTTATTAACGGCTCTGAAATTATTTCCGGTGCTCAGAGTTTTAAAACGTTTCAGGCTGCATTTGAAAAGATCTTGAGCGAAAAACCGGCTGAGTAAAATACATGATCCAGTTCAAAAGCCTGAGATTGAGCGGTTTTAAATCCTTCGTGGATCGCACGGAACTTGAAATCGCGCCCGGCCTGAACGGCATTGTCGGCCCTAACGGCTGCGGCAAGTCCAATCTTGTCGAAGCCCTGCGCTGGCTGATGGGTGAAAGCTCGGCCAAGCGTATGCGCGGCGGCGGCATGGAAGACGTGATTTTTGCCGGAACATCGAAACGCTCCGCCCGCAACATCGCCGAAGTTTCCCTGCTTCTTGACAACGCCTCACGCGAAGCTCCGGCAGCCTATAACAATAGTGACGAGCTTGAAATCATACGCCGTATTGAACGCGACCACGGCTCATCCTATAAAATCAACGGCAGGAACGCACGCGCACGCGACGTACAGATGCTGTTTGCCGATACTGTTACGGGCGCAAACTCTCCCGCCCTCGTCTCTCAGGGGCGCGTTACCCAGATCATCAACGCCAAGCCGCTCGACCGCCGGATGATCCTGGAAGAATCCGCCGGAATTTCAGGCCTTTATGCCCGCCGCCACGAAGCGGAACTACGCCTGCGCGCGGCAGACTCCAACCTCGTGCGCCTTGAGGACGTTCTGGGCAGCATGCAGGACCAGCTCGGCAGCCTGAAACGCCAGGCGCGGCAAGCCAGCCGCTACCGCAATATCAATGCCCAGATCCGCCAGCTTGAGCTTATGATCGCGGCACTGGAATGGACACAGATAGAAGAAAAACGCAAACAGGCCCAGACCCGCTTTAACGAGGCAGAAGCGCAGGTCGCACAATATCTGACCGCCGTCACCCAGCTAACCAAGACGCAAACCACGCAGGCAGAGGAAATAGCCCCGCTGCGAAGCGCCGAAGCCGAAGCCGCCGCAGCCCTGCAACGCCAGACGATTACCCTTCAACGCCTTGAGGACGAAGCCGCGCGCGCCGAAGAAAATCTGCGCGAAACGCTCAGCCAGATTGAACAGACCAGGGCGGATCACGCCCACGAAAACGACATCCTGAAAGAAAGCACGACCGTGCTGGAAAAGCTGGAAGGTGAGCTGAAAGCCATAGCGGCGAAGGATAACAATCAGGAAAACACGCTGGAGGAAAAGCGCAGAACACGCGACGAACTGGAATCAAAGGTCCTGACGCTGGAGGAGCAATATAACGCCCTGATGCAAAGCACGGCGGAAGCCAAAGCCCGCCGCGCTTCCCTCGAACAACAGATCGAACAGCACAAACAGCGCCTTGAAACCATGCAGGCGCGGCGGGAAAAGGCGAGCGCCGAGCTTAAGGAATTCGCACATAACGAAACACAGGAACAACAGATCATATCCCTTGCCGCGCGTGTGGAAGAGTTTGAAAAAACCGCCAACAAGCTGGCCGGCGATATTACGACGGCGCGCAGCGCCATTGAAACCGCGCAACAGGCCGTGGAATCCGCCCGCGAAAATGTAAGCGCCGCACAAAACAGACAATCGGAATGGCGTGCGGAAATATCCATGCTGGAATCTTTCTTCGAGGCCGAAGAAAATGAGAGCTTTACTCCCGTTCTGGAAAGCATGCGCGTTGAGAGCGGCTTTGAAAAGGCGCTCTCCCGCGCCCTTGGCGACTCGCTGATGGCCTCTCTGGAGGAAAACGCCGCTATTTCCTGGCGCAAACGCGGGAACCTATCCGGCCTGCCCGCCCTGCCAGAAGGCGTTACTGCCCTGCTCCCACATGTGAACGCGCCAGAGGCGCTGCACGCCGCGCTCAGCCAGATCGGCTATATCGCGGAAGAAACGGACGGGGCCGCGCTGGCAGACCAGCTTTTACCCGGGCAATCCCTCGTTTCTGCCGGCGGCACCTACTGGCGCTGGGACGGATTGACCGTGCGCGGCGAAGCGCCGGACCGCCATGCCCGTCATCTTGAATACAAAAACAAGCTGGCCGAGCTTCAGAAAAAAGCGCCAGGAATCGAAAGCGCCGTAGAAAAAGCGCAAAAAGCGCTGGAAACCGCCCAGCAGCAAAAACAAAAAGCGGAACAGGCCCTTGAAGACCTTCAGGACAGACAGGGTGAAAGCGAACAGGCCCGCCGCAGCGCCGAGCATGAGCTCTCCGGCCTGAAAGAAACACAGGCCCGTGCGGAGGCGCAGCGCACCCGGCTTGAGGAAACCCTGAACCTTGCCAATGAGGATATCGGCACGGTCGAGGAACTCCTGAAATGGGATACTGACCGCCTTGCCGCCTACGCCGATCAGGATGATGAGAAAAAGCAGCAGGACACGGAATCCCTGCGCACTTCTCTTATGGAAGCGCGCGAGGCACACCAGGGCGCCGTAAGCGCGTTCGACATGCATCAGCAGGAGCAGCGCAGCCGCGAAGCGCGCATTCAGGCCATTGGCGACGAGAGGATCAATCTGCAAAACCGCTCTATCCGCGCCCGGGAGCGCATCAAGATGCTGGAGGAACGCAGCCGCATACTTGAAGAAAAACGCGTGGAAATCGCCGACCATCCCAAAACCTTTAAATCCGACAAGGAAAAACTGCTGAGCCTGATCTCCCAACTTGAAGCCAAGCGCAGCGCCGCCGCCGAAAAGCTCGCCGCCAGGGAAGCCGAAGTGGCGGAAACGGGCAAAGCCCTGAAAGAAGCCGAAAACGCCATGAGCGAAGCCCGCGAGGCCCGCGCTCATGCACAGGCCACCGTCAGCGCGTTGCAGGAACAAATCAAAGATATGGAAACAAGCATATCGGAAAAATTCGATATGCCGCCCGCCCAGCTGCAAGCCCATGCCGCTGAGGACCTTGAAAAAAACACGCAAAGCATTGAAGATCTGCGCGCTTCCCGCGACAAACTGACGAATGAGCGTAACAATATCGGCCCGGTGAACCTGCGCGCCGACGAAGAAGCGCAGGAAATGGAAAAGGAGGTCACCAAGCTTCTGAACGAGCGCAACGACCTGATGGAAGCCATTGCCGAGCTGCGCGGCGGCATTCAGAAAATCAACCGCGAGGCACGCGAGCGCCTCAATACCGCTTTCGAACACGTCAACGCGCATTTTCAGCGCCTTTTTGTCCAGCTTTTCGGTGGTGGCGAAGCGCATCTGGCGCTGGTGGAGCCCGCCGCCGAGAGCGAAGCCAAAGCCGATGGAAAATCTGAAAAAGGCGCGGATCCGCTCTCCGCGGGGCTGGAAATCTTCGCCCAGCCGCCGGGCAAGAGCCTGCAATCCCTTTCCCTTCTCTCCGGGGGCGAGCAGACTTTGGCCTCTATCGCCCTGATTTTCGCGATGTTCCTGACCAACCCTTCGCCGATCTGCGTACTGGATGAGATCGACGCGCCGCTGGACGATGCCAACGTGGAGCGCGTCTGCGACCTGCTGGACGACATCGCGGCGCGCGGCCAGACACGGTTCCTGATCATCACCCACCACCGCATGACCATGGCCCGCATGGACCGCCTCTACGGCGTCACCATGGCCGAGCGCGGCGTTTCCCAGCTTGTTTCGGTTGACCTGCAGCAATCCTTTGAATTCCTGGAGGCCGCGTAGTGAGCGCCGATAACGACAATGACAAACTTGCAGATATAGGCCGGAAGCTGGACGCCATAAGGGGCGCCGAAAAGGCCGAGAGCGAGGAAAACACGCAACAGGCGAAAGACGCCCAGAACATGGCGACAGGCGTGCGCGCGGGAATGGAACTGGTCAGCGCGATCGGCGCCGGCGGCCTGATCGGCTGGGGCCTGGACAAATGGCTGGACACCAAGCCCCTCTTCCTGATCGCCATGCTGATACTGGGCATAATGACAGGTTTTTTCAACGTTTACAGGATATCGCAAAATATGGGTTCGCAAGTCGGATATAGGGAGTTGCATCAACGCAAAAAAAACGCTACAAACCCGGCTAACAAAAAAGAATCGGATTAATTAAAAGGAATAACCGAAGACTATGGCGGACCCTATTCATCAGTTTGTGATTACTCCCATTATCCCGTTTGAAGCGGGCGGTCTCGACCTTTCCTTTACAAACTCGTCCCTGTGGATGGCCATTGCCGTTTTAACTTCCGTTATTTTCCTGAGCATCGCCATGCGTAACAAGGCTATCGTTCCCGGCCGCATGCAGATGATGGCGGAAATGATTTACCAGTTTGTCGCCAATATGGTGCGGGAAAACCTGGGCCCCAAGGGCCGGGAGTATTTCCCCCTTATCTTCACGCTGTTCATGGTGGTCCTGCTGGGTAATTCGCTGGGCCTGATCCCGTATTCCTTTACCTACACCAGCCACCTGATCGTTACAGCCACGCTGGCGCTTATCATTTTCCTGACGGTCCTGATTATCGGCGTTTTCCGCCACGGCGTTCATTTCATGAGCCTGTTCGTGCCCCCGGGCGCCCCTGTGTGGCTTTTCCCCCTGATCGTGCCGATCGAAATACTGTCTTTCCTCGTGCGTCCCATAACCTTGTCTGTGCGTCTTTTCGCCAACATGATGGCCGGTCACCTGGTCTTGAAGGTTTTTGCGGGCTTTAGCGTCTCCATGTTGAGTCTTGGCGCCGCCGGCCTTGTTATGGGCGTTGTCCCGGCCGCTTTTAACGTCGCGCTGATCACGTTTGAATTCCTGATCGCGTTCCTGCAGGCTTACGTTTTTGCGGTATTAAGCTGCATATACCTGAAAGATACGCTTGAAATCGCTCACTAGGAATGCGAGAACAACGGAATTTTGTTTTAACCCCTTAGCAACCAGAAAGAAAAGGAACTTAAAATGGAACTTGAAGCTGCTAAACTTATCGCCGCCGCACTGGCCCTTATCCCGATTGCGGGTGTAGGTATCGGTCTTGGTATGATCTTTTCCTCATACAACGAAGCTGTTGGTCGCAACCCCAGCTCAACGGAAATTCTGGACAAGAAATTCTTCCTGAGCTTCGCCCTGACAGAAGCTCTGGCGATTTTTGCGCTGGTTGTTTCCCTGATCATCCTGTTCGGTTAATCAGAAACTAAAAAAGCGGGTTAAAACCATGCATCGTATTTGCGCCTTTGTTTACGTCTTCGTATTTTGCGGCATTAGCAGCGCTTTTGCCGAAGAAATGGCGCATGATGCCCATCATGGCGGGGAAGCCGGAGGTTCCGGTCTTCCTCAGCTTGATCCCTCAAACTTTACTTCCCAGATTTTCTGGCTTCTGGTCGCGTTCGCTTTCCTTTACCTGTTTTTCTCCCGCAAGACACTGCCGGAAATTTCCAGTGTGATCGAAACACGCCACGAGCACATCCAGAAAGATCTCGACACTGTCGAGGAACACCGCAAGGAAGCAGAGGAAGTGCGCGAAGCCTATGAGGCCATTCTTGCAGACGCCCGCAAAAAAGCCTCCAAAAGCTTTTCACAGGTGGAAGATAAAATAAAAACAGCCGCCGCCAATGAATACCAGGCGTTCCAGCAGCGCTCAGCCGCCGAGATCGCCGACCGCGAACAGGCTATCGAGGAAGCAAAAAAAGCCGCCATGAGCGAGATGAACGTTCTGGCCGCTGAAATCGCCCGCGAAGCCGCCGAAAAAATCATCGGCAAATCCACCGACCTCGCCCGCGCCAAAACGGTGGTAAAATCTCTTAATTCCAAGGCCAAGGCCGCATAAGGAGGACACTGAACATGACATTTCTTCACGATCCCCTGATCTGGCTGAGCATCTCTTTCGCAGGCTTTGTCTTCATCTTCTGGCGCTTTGCCTGGCGCGGCATCATGAATATGCTCGACACCCGTATCAATGAAATAAAAAAAGAACTCGAAACGGCGGAAAACCTGCGCATTGAAGCGCAAGAGCTGCTGGCCCAGTATCAGCGCAAGCACCGCGACGCCGTAAAAGACGCAGAACAGATCATCACGATAGCCAAGACCAACGCCAAGGAAATCCAGAAAAAAGCCGAAGCCGACCTG
>CAZBNG010000036.1:0-5031 GCA_964493095.1 uncultured Pseudobdellovibrionaceae bacterium | reverse complement strand
GAAAAACACCATGAAACGCCGTGAAGAGCAGCTTACCGAGCGCCTGCGCCGCATGGAGGAAAATGCTGTCGCCGAGATTCAAAGCTACGCCGCCGATCTGGCCATGAACGCCGCGGCGCAGATCATCACCGATACCCTGGACAAGAAAACGTCGGAAAGCCTGGTAAAAAAATCCATTACCGACGTATCGCAAAAAATCCACTAGGAAACCAATAAGGCACTCTTATGACCGCAGCCCAGGCCCCACAGGAAATTGTTCAGCGGCTGGGACAGGAAACCAAGGCGGCCTCCCGTATTCTGGGCCAAACCGGCGCGGACAAGATTAACGCTGTTCTCGAAGACATCGCTGAAGCGCTCATTGCACACACCGCCGATATCCTCGCCGCCAATAAAAAAGATATAGAGGCCGGTGAAAAACGCGGCCTGGCCCCCGCCATGCTTGACCGCCTGCGCCTTGACGAAGCGCGCATAAAGGCGATTGCCGCGGGTGTTAAAACTGTAAAAGAACTGGACGATCCGGTTGGGAAAATTTTATGGGAAACAAAACGGCCCAACGGCCTTGATATTCAGCGCGTCAGCGTGCCAATCGGCGTTCTGGGCATGATCTATGAATCCCGCCCTAATGTAACGGTGGACGCGGCGGCGCTGTGCCTGAAATCCCGCAACGCGGTGATCCTGCGCGGCGGTTCGGAAAGCTTAAGCAGCTCGCTGGCCCTGCATGGCATTATACAGGATGTCTTGAAAAAGCACGGACTGCCGCAGGCTTGCGTTTCCATGATCCCGATTGCCGACCGCGAGGCCGTCGGCGCCATGCTGGCAGATAACAAACATATCGACGTTATGATACCGCGCGGAGGCAAAAGCCTGATCGAGCGCGTGATGAACGAGGCGCGCATGCCCGTATTCGGCCATCTTGAAGGGTTGTGCCACACTTACGTCCATGCCGCCGTAAAGCCGGAAACGGCGCTGGAAGTCACGCTGAACGCAAAAATGCGGCGCACGGGCATTTGCGGCGCGACGGAGACAATGCTGCTGGACAGCGCGCTCGATCCCAAGCTGGCAAAAGCAATCCTGACCAACCTGCTCGATGCCGGGTGTGAAATTGTCGGGGATAAGCTGACGCAGGCCCTCGATACGCGGATCGGCCCGGCCACGACGCAGGACTGGAGCACCGAATATCTGGACAGCAAGCTCAGCGTCTGCGTGGTCAGCGGCGTGGAAGAAGCCGTAAACCATATCAACTCCTACGGCTCGCACCATACCGATAGTATCCTTACGGAAGATGCAGCGGCGGCGGTATATTTCCTGAATAATGTGGATAGCGGGATTGTCATGCACAACGCCTCCACCCAGTTCGCCGATGGCGGAGAGTTCGGTATGGGCGCGGAAATCGGCATCGCCACCGGGAAAATGCACGCCCGCGGCCCCGTGGGGCTGGAGCAGCTATGCACCTATAAATATCTCGTGCATGGCTCTGGTCAAACCCGGCCCTGAGCCCTATTCTCCTCTGATGAGCTTCATGAACGCCCCCCATATCCGCAACAGTGCCCGCTGGAAAAACATGCGGGTGGGGCTGCTGGGCGGCTCCTTCAACCCGCCGCATGAAGGACATGTGCATATTTCGCTGGCCGCGCTCAAGGGGCTGGAACTTGACTGCGTATGGTGGCTGGTCAGCCCGCAAAACCCCATCAAGCTGGAAAAACCCCTGCCCCTTGAGACGCGCATGAAACTGTGCCGGGAAATTGTCGATCACCCAAAAATCGTTATCACTGATATCGAGCGCGAGCTGGAAACCGCCATCACCTATTACAGTATCAAAAAGCTCAAGGCGCGTTTCCCGCAAACCGAGTTTGTATGGATCAGCGGCATGGATAACGCCCTGACCCTGCATAAATGGCACCACTGGCGCGAGCTTCTGGACGAGGTCTGCATGGTGCACCTGACGCGCAATCCGGCTAAAACGCTGGTTACCACCTGCCCGTTACGCATGTATGCCCCGCAAAAGCATGTTTTTATCGATCACGGCTCCCGCCGCCCGCTCGATTCGGGAACAACATACTGGATGATGCAGAAGAAAATGGTGAATATTTCCTCCACTGAATTGCGTGAAAAAATGAAGTAAAATCAATGTTTCACGTGAAACATTAGGATTTTTTTCTTAAATAACAATTATTTGCCCTTTGCGGCCTTTGAAAAAAGGAATATAATGGAAGTATGAGATTAATGCTTTGTCATGATCATCAGGAAAAGGAAGAAAGAGGCTAAATGGGTATAAGCCGCGTTCTTTCCCTTCGCACACACTCACCAGACAATCTGGCGCTAAACGGTCTGAGCTTGACGGCTCGGGCTTTTTCGTTTTTAACCAAGAAAAGGAGGCCAACGCTATCTTAACATATAACAAACATGGAGATTTATCTCCTTCCGAGCTCAAAACGCTTATCGAGCAGTCATTGGACGCAGATAAAGCGGAAGACATCCTCACCATAGACCTGAAAGACCAGACGGCGATCGCGGATTACATGATCATCGCCTCGGGTACGTCCTCGCGTCACGTCGCGGCTTTGGCCGAAAAACTGAAAGACAGGATGAGCGCGCGCGGCGTTAAGAATATCCGCATAGAAGGCACGGCCCAGGCCGATTGGGTGGCCATCGACGCGGGCGATGTGATCGTTCACCTCTTCCGCCCGGAAGTGCGCGAATTTTACAACATCGAGAAAATGTGGTGCGCTTACCAGCCTTCTGCCTATCTCGCAGACCAGGTAAGTGCGTAGCCTCCTGTAAAACGCCCTTTCTTAAGACTGAAAAGCCTGCTTATATAGGCTTATGCTTAATATCGACATCATTGCCGTGGGACGGCTGCGCAAAGGCCCTTTTTTCGAATTATCACAGGAATACCTTAAACGTATGCGCTGGAATGTCGGCGTTCTTGAACTTGAAGGCGAAGACCAGAACGCGGAATGCGCAAAGATCCTCTCCCGCCTGCACCCCAACGCCTTTGTCATTACCATGGACGAACGGGGCGACGGACTGAAAAGCCTCGATTTCGCCGAAACCATCCGCAAATTGCAGGATACCGGAACCGGCCACCTGCAATTCATCATCGGCGGCCATGAAGGCCTGACAGACGAAGTCAGGGACCGTTCCAATTTTCTCCTCAGCTTTGGCCAACAAACATGGCCGCATATGCTTGCGCGCGTGATGCTTTTAGAGCAGATTTACAGGGCACAGCAAATTATCGCGGGACATCCCTATCACAGGGAATAGCCGGCAAACACGACTGAAAGATAATGATACGGTTTTTCGGGGTATTTCTTTTACTGGCATTTTTAAGCGCGGGAACATTAGCGGCCCGGGCCGCCGATATTCCCGTACCTGAAAATAAAGCCGAGGTTATCGGCAACCTGACCGAACAACTGGCGCGGCAGAAAGAACAGAAAGAAAAACTCGCCGCCAAAATTAAGTCCATCGAAGGTGATATTGGAAAAACCCGTGATGAACTGGTAAAGGTAGGTAAATCCATTCGCAAAAACGAAAGCAACCTGCAGAATCTTGAAAGCCGCATCGGCGATCTGGAAAAACAGCAGAATGAACTCCACGAAACCCTGGAGGGCGACCGCGCTTCGATTGCAAAACTTGTGCTGGCCCTGCAACGTATCCGCCGCCTGCCCCCCGAAGCATTGATCGCCCGCCCCGGCGCCCCGCTGGAAACCGCGCAAAGCGCCATGCTTTTGCAGGAAATCATCCCCAGCCTGCACACCCATGCCGAAGCGCTGCGGGAAAAGCTGGCACAACTTGAAAAGATTACGGCCGAACTGCAAAAAGATCGTAAAAAAGCTCTGGCTGCGGCTGACGACCTGAGAACCGAACATATTATGCTTTCCGGGCTCGTCGATGAGCGGGAAAAACTGTATGTGCGCACGCACAAAGATTACGCGGCACGCGAACAGGCGGTGAAAAAGATTTCGGCACAAGCCAAGAATTTACAGGACCTTGTCGCCCGCCTTGAAAAAGACCGCGAACGCGAAAAGGCGAGAGAAATGGCGCGCAATGCGGTACAAAGCACCGTCGAAGAAGTGCCGCTGCCCAATATCGGCGATGCGCAACTTCCCATATCGGGCATTATTACCGTGCGTTACAACCAGCCCGACGATTTCGGCGCTCCCAGCATGGGCATTACTATTGTCGGACGTCCCGGTTCGCTGGTTGTCGCGCCGATGGGCGGAGTTGTGCGTTTTGCCGGTCCCTTTAAGCGCCACGGCAATATGGTTATTCTGGAACATAAAAAAGGCTACCACAGCCTTATTGCAGGATTGGAAAAAATTGATACAGTGGTGGGCCAGACCTTAAGCGCCGGAGAGCCTATCGGCCTGTTGCAGCAAGAACAGGACAGGCTGCGCCCCAAGCTTTATTATGAACTGCGTTATAAAGGTAAACCTATTGATCCCGCTAAAAAATTCGCGGGTCTTGGTTAAGTTGAAAACAACAAAAACAACAGGATAAAAATTAATGCGCCCTTTTTTGATCAGCCTTCTTGTCTCTTTTCTGATTCTAACTGGCGCAGGGCCGGGCGTAGCCTTTGCCGACGATGAGCGGACAGCGGGGACGCAGCCCCACGCGGAAGAAAGCGACGATAACGACTCTTACAGCGAAACTTATCGGCAGTTGAACCTGTTTGGCGACGTGTTTGAAAGGGTCCGCGCCCAGTATGTCGACGAAGTCCCGGATAAAGACCTGATTGAAAAAGCCATTAACGGCATGCTTTCCGGGCTGGATCCACACTCTTCCTATCTCGACGAGGAACATTTCGCCGATATGCAGGTGGAAACCAAGGGTGAATTCGGCGGCCTCGGCATCGAAATCACCATGGAAAACGGGCTTGTGAAAATCGTCTCCCCGATTGACGACACTCCGGCTTTCCGCGCCGGTCTGCAGGCCGGAGATCTGATCGTGGAAATTGACGAAGAACCTGTCATGGGACTGAGTTTAAGCGAAGCCGTTGAAAAAATGCGCGGCAAGGTCGGCACCGATATC
>CAZBNG010000035.1:0-20125 GCA_964493095.1 uncultured Pseudobdellovibrionaceae bacterium | reverse complement strand
AGGTGGAGATTCTTACGCCCATTGTAAAGGCATGGTGCACGGATATTGCGGTCGAGGTGGCCTCGTTGGGGATCCAGGTGCATGGCGGCATGGGCTTTATCGAAGAAACCGGCGCGGCGCAATTTTATCGCGATGCCCGCATTTTGCCGATTTATGAGGGGACGAACGGCATTCAGGCTGCCGATCTGGCGTTCCGAAAAATCCTGCGCGATGGCGGAGCTACTGTGCAAGCCTATATAAAGATTTTGGAATCTTCTCTTTCAGATGAGAGCTCAGAGGCCTTTGCCGCGCCGCTTGCGGAACTGCGCAGGACGCTGGAACAGCTTACGAAATGGGGCGGGAATAAGAAAATGGATGAAGTGGCTGCGGCTGCTTCACCGTTTCTGAAAGGGTTTGCCGTGATTGCCGGGGGGATTATGCTTGAGCGCGCGGCGCAGGTTGCCAGATCACATGAGGACAGCGCTTTTTCAGAGAAACAACAGAAGCTTGCAGGTTTTTATGCATCTAACGTCCTGCCGCTGGCGGGTGGGTATCTGGCCGCCGCCAGTGCCGCGCAGGCAGTGCTCTGATTTATTCCGAAAGTCTGTAAGTCTGGGGATAGAGCTGTTTGCCCAATGCCGGATTTTCACAGATAATTCCGGCCTGCGCCTGCAATGCGACCTTGCTTTCCGAGGAAAGGTCCAAGCCAGAACGGGAGTAAATCTTGGCGAATTTATTGGCGTAGCAGGTGCAATATTCCTCAACACTCTGGTTGGTAGGTAAAACGGGAGCGCGGCTGAGACATTCTGTGTAGTTGCTACCGGCTATGCGGGCCGAATCCATGCAGCCGGGGCCGATGCTCAGGACAATGGATGAGGGGGTGATGTCCGGCCCGCGTTCTATCCTTTTATCCAGATACTGCGCCGCCATGCAGCGGCAATCATAATAAGCGCTGATATTGCCGTTGGCCTCGCAGCTTTCATAATAGGCCTGTGCTTCCTTCAGATATTCGTCGGGAACATCGGACAAACCAGTCTTTTGCCCGTTGTCGGGCTTTGCACCTTCCTGCGCATGGAGGCTATGCGCAGGGAAAACAATGATTAATATGCCCAATACCAGGATATAAACGCTTAAAAGTCTCATGTGTTTTATGCTTTCGGTTCTCCAGACATCATAGCATATCCGGAGTCAAAGCGTAAAAAATTGATGGGTATTTATAAGGCGGAGGCCGTTCTAGCCGCGCTTTCTGACCTTTTTCCAGAGGTCCTGAAAATTAAAGCCGGAAGCTTCTTCCTCATTATTTTCGTTTTCAGCTTCGGCAGTCAGTTTTTTCATGCGTTGCTCAAGGATCTGCTGGCGGCGTTTCTGGGCGCGCATCTGGCGTTCCTTCAACTCGGCACGCAATTCTTCGGCCTGTTTCTGGGAATGTTCGTTCGTCAGCAGGACCTGCTGGGCCTGTCTCTGCCAGCTGTCGCGCTGCTGTTTGAGATCGGCGATCTGGTCTTCCGCGGTTTCGAGCTGGTGTTCCAGCATCTTGATGCGCATTTTCATACGTTCCATTTCCAGCATGGAGGAGGCTTTCTGCAATTCCTGCTCGACGGAGGCGTTATGGTTTTGAGTATTGCTTTGTGCAAGGCCAAAACCGCGTTCAAGTTCGGAAACGTCAATGACGCGACGACCGTTTGCATCAAGCTCGTAGGAAAGCTTGCCGCTGTTCATCGCGCGCTGAATGGTGGATTTTGAGCGGCCTGTCAGTTCCGCAGCTCTTTGTGCCCCTACTTTCGCCATAACGAATCCTCACTATGATTATGATTTGCTCATAACTAGCACAGCAGGTTCGCGCGATTCAACAACCTATTCCATAAAATCCACAGGGAGATCAGATCAGGCGGCTTCTTTCTCAAGGCGTCCATTCAGAAGGGCGGAAAGACGCTGCCACTGCGCTCCGGAGAATAAATGCGCATAAATGAACGGCAAATATCCTTTTTGTCGCCATTCGAGGAATGTGGCATCGCTGAGTTCGGACAGCTTTTGTT
The DNA here is from genome assembly GCA_964493095.1 of uncultured Pseudobdellovibrionaceae bacterium. GTDB lineage: Bacteria > Pseudomonadota > Alphaproteobacteria > Micavibrionales > Micavibrionaceae > CAYXSX01. The sequence continues at coordinate 18,110 of CAZBNG010000035.1, read as the reverse complement.
CGTCGATAATCTTAAAGCCGGAGAAGTTGATTCGGCGGTTGCCGGCTACGTTAATCTGTGCCTCACGTTCTATCAGGATACCGCTTTCGGCGAGGGCCTTGCTGAATTCCTGGGTTTGCATTGCGGCCGCATGATAGGATTTGCAGAATTCCAGCGCGTTATTGGACAGGTCGCTGGGCTTGCCGTCGGCATTAAAGAAGCCCATTGTTCCGTCTTTTTCCGTTGTTGCGTCGTTAATATCAACACACAGCGTTAGCTGGTCGGTGCCGGGAAGTTCCGAGAAAATAAACGGGTAACGGCGGATATAGGCCGGAATGTAGGCGGCTTCTTCCCACGAACCGTCGGGTTTCAGAAACAGGTTTTCATTATCGCGCAGCCCGAGAATCGCTACCGGTGTCGCATTGTCGTCCGGGCTAAATGCTATCGGGTAAAAATGGCATATCTGCGGCATTTCTACCAGATTTACAGGCACGGCATTTACACCCTTGGTAAAGTCGAACCCGAAATTCTTTTTTAATCCCAGCTTGGCGTGTTCCTTGGCGTCCAGCGGCATAGGGTTTTTATAGAAGAGCGGCAGGTTGGAGGGGGCAGCGCCACCATTTGTCTGGGAATCTTTCCGGTTTTTATCGGCCATATCTAATCCTGTGTTTTTATTCTGATAATTACGTATGGCGCACTGTAAACAAAGATAAACGCTCAGTGCAACGATTTTTGACGATTTAAGCTTGTCAAAGAGCGGAGACGGTGCGAAAAAGGCAGTCAAATATAAGGGTTTTCTCCGATTTGAAAGGATTCTCATGCGTATAGCAGTAGTAGGTACAGGATATGTCGGGCTGGTTTCCGGCACGTGTTTTGCGGAATTCGGTATAGAAGTAACCTGTGTCGATAAGGATGAGGGGAAAATCCAGCGCCTTAAAAATGGCGAAATCCCGATTTTTGAGCCGGGCCTTGATGATCTCGTTGAGAAGCAGGTCAAGGCGGGCCGTTTGTCATTTACCACCGAACTTAAGGAAGCGATGAAAGACGCCGATGCGGTCTTTATCGCGGTGGGCACCCCGCCCAGCCCCGACGATGGCACGGCCGACATGAAATACGTCCATGCCGCCGCGCGTGAAGTTGCCGGGGTGATGGAGGGGTATACCGTTATTGTAAACAAATCCACCGTGCCTGTGGGAACGGCGCGTGAGGTAGAGCGCATTATCCGCGCCGAGCGTCCCGGCGCCGATTTCGACGTGGTATCCAACCCGGAATTCCTGCGCGAGGGTGCGGCGATTAACGATTTCATGCGCCCTGACCGTGTGGTGATAGGTACGGAGAGTACGCGCGCTGCCGAAGTGATGAAGGCGCTTTACCGTCCGCTTTATATCAATGAAACGCCGATGGTTATTACTACCCCTGAAACGGCAGAGACGATTAAATATGCCGCCAATGCGTTTCTGGCGACCAAGATTACTTTCATTAACGAGATCGCCAACCTGTGCGAAAAGACGGGGGCGAATGTGCAGGAGGTGGCCAAGGGAATCGGGCTGGACGGGCGGATCGGGCGTAAGTTCCTGCATGCCGGTCCGGGATTTGGCGGCTCCTGCTTCCCCAAAGATACGCTGGCCCTGACGCAGATCGGCCAGAAATACGGCGCGCCGCAAAACATCGTGGAAACGGTGGTATGGGTGAATTCCGAGCGCCAGAAAAGCATGGCCCAACGTGTGATAAAAGCCTGCGGTGGTGATTTGAGCGGATGCAAAATCGGCGTTCTGGGGGTTTCCTTTAAACCCAATACGGACGATGTGCGCGAATCCCCTGCGCTGGAAATTATTCCACTGCTTCAGGAATCAGGCGCGCAGGTTTTTGCCTACGACCCTGAGGCGATGGAGGAAGCGGCCAAGCACCTTGAAGGCGTGCACTGGTGCAAGGATTCATACGAAGCGGCGCAGGATGCCGACGCGCTGGTCATCATTACCGAGTGGAACGAGTTCCGCGCGCTTTCCATTCCGCGCTTGGCCGAAATCATGAAAAACAAACGCATGATCGATATGCGCAATATCTATAAACCCGGTGAAATGCGCGATAGCGGTTTCCACTATATTTCCGTTGGGCGGCCAGAAGTGCATCCCGGCGAGGAAGCGGCACTTAAAGCTGTCGGCTCCGTTTAAGGAGGAGAGGTTTGGACCGTTATCTCGATGCCCTTGAAGCCCAGAGCATTTACATCATCCGCGAGGCCTATAACCGCCTTGATCCGCTCGGAATGCTCTGGTCGATCGGCAAGGATTCAACGGCGATGCTCTGGATGGTGCGCAAGGCGTTTTTCGGGCGCGTTCCTTTTCCCGTCATTCTCCTTGATACCGGGATGGAGCTGCCCGAAGTTTATGCTTTTCGCGACACGCTGATTCAGGAATGGGAGCTTGACTGCATCAATTATGATTGTCCGCCCGAGGAAGAGATGGACCAGACGCTGCCCCCGGCAACACGTTCGGCGATGCGCAAAACCGAGGGGCTTAAAGCGCTTTTAAACGAACATAAATTCAAGGGCATTATTGCGGGAATCCGCCGCGACGAGCAGGGTCTGCGCGCCAAGGAGCGTGTGTTCTCACCACGCAGTACGGACGGAAGCTGGAATTTCAAGGACCAGCCGCCGGAGTTCTGGGACCAGTATAAAACCGAATTTCCTCTGGATGAGAATGAAGGGGCGCATTTGCGTATCCACCCGATCCTGCAATGGTCGGAGATCGATATCTGGCGTTATCACCAGAAAGAAAATATCCCGTTTTGTGACCTCTATCTGGCCCGTGACGGCATGCGTTACCGCTCCTTGGGGGAAAAGAATATCACGTTCCCGGTAAAAAGCGCGGCGTCCAGCATCGGGGAAATTATTCAGGAACTGGAAACCACCAACACGTCGGAGCGTGCAGGCCGGTCGATGGACAAGGAAACGGAAGACAGTTTCGAGAAATTGCGGGCACGGGGGTATATGTGACGGTTTTCTTAACGCGCGCAGCGAGTTTAGCAAACCGTCATCCTGAAGCGCTTGCGCTGAAGGATCTCATGCCGTCAAACAAGATCCTTCAGGCATTTGCCTTCAGGATGACAATAAGGATAAGTTTATAATGTCGAAAGCCAGTAACAAGAAGGAACAATTCCGCGTGGTGGTGGTCGGCCATGTCGATCACGGAAAATCCACGCTGATTGGCCGCCTGCTTTTTGACACTAACTCCCTGCCGGAAGGCAAACACGAGGAGATTCAGGAAATCTGTAAGCGCCGGGGGACGGAAGCGCTGGAGTGGTCTTTTGTTCTTGATGCTTTTCAGGCCGAGCGTGACCAGGCGGTGACGATCGACACTACACAAATCCGCTTTGCCACGGATTTGCGCGACTATGTGATTATCGATGCGCCGGGGCACCGGGAGTTTCTCAAGAACATGATATCCGGCGCCGCCGCTGCCGATGCCGCTATCCTTGTGGTCGACGCCATGGAGGGGATGCAGGAGCAGACAAAGCGCCATGCCTATATGCTCTCGCTTCTGGGGCTGCGCCAGATCGGCGTGGTGATCAATAAAATGGACATGGCCGGGTATGACGCCGCGCGGTTTGAAAGCGTGGCTAAAGAGGTGAGCGCTTACCTTGAATCCATCGGGCTGAGCCCTGCTTATATCGTGCCGATTTCCGCACGCCAGGGCGACATGATTGCGCAGCGTGGGACGCATATGGACTGGTATTCCGGCAAGACCCTGACCGGAGTTCTTGATTCCCTGCAAATTTCCAGCCCGCCGGTATCCCATGCGCTGCGCTTTCCGGTGCAGGATGTTTACCGTTACGGGGAGAAGCGCATATTGGTGGGGCGCGTGGAAAGCGGCATATTGCGCAAGGGCGACCGCATTTTATTCTCGCCCACCAATGAAGAGGCGATTGTCGATTCTATCGAGGTCTGGCCCGCGCAAAAAGACAAGGTCGAGGCGCATGCCGGGGAAGTAATCGGCATAACGCTGGATCAGAAAATCTTTGTAGAGCGCGGTCATATCGGTTCACATATAAAACAACCGCCCATGCTGTCCAACGTGTTTCGCGCCAATATATTCTGGCTGTCTAAAAATCCGCTGCGTATCGGTAACACATACAAGGCGCGTTACGGCACATATGAAACCAACGTGACGGTACAAAATATTGATAAGGTGATTGATACAGCCGATCTGGCGCAGGATGAAAAGGCCGATAATGTAGGACGTAACGCGGTGGCGGAAATTACACTGCGTGCGCCCGGCGTTTTGCCGCTTGATCCTTATACCGACAATCCGCGTCTCGGCCGACTGGTTCTTTATGAGGGCTATGATATCGCCGGGGGCGGTACGATCAGCATGGAAGGATATCCCGATCAGCGCCGTATTTCCGCACCCAAGGCGCAGAATATCTACAAGGTCGATCACCTGATGAGCGGGCAGTTGCGGGCAGAGAGGAACGGTCATTACGGCGGGGTTTTCTGGTTCACGGGCCTGTCGGGCGCGGGAAAATCCACGCTGGCAATGGCGGTGGAAAAGGCGCTGTTTGAAAAGGGCTTTCATACTTATGTTCTGGATGGAGATAACGTGCGCCACGGGCTTAATTCCGATCTCGGCTTTTCGCCGGAAGACCGGGCGGAGAATATCCGGCGTGTCGGCGAAGTGTCGGCGCTGATGGCCGATGCGGGCCTGATCGTGATTACCGCGTTTATTTCCCCCTATAAGGAAGACCGCGACCGTGCGCGCAAGGCGGCACCGTCGAAATTCCATGAAATTTATGTGCGCGCCGATCTTGAAACCTGCGAAAAACGCGATCCCAAGGGGCTTTACAAAAAGGCGCGGGCCGGGGAAATCGCGCAGTTCACAGGTATCGATTCCCCTTACGAAGCACCGGAAAACCCCGAAATGACAGTGGATACGCAAGCCAATGATGTGGAGATGTGCGTTGCGCAGATCCTCCAATATATAGAGGGCTGTGTAGAACTTCGCCGGGAATGGAACGATTTAAGCAAGCGGGAAAAAGCGATTGCTCTCTGAAGAAAAATTACTGGGAAGTCCTGCCGCGCTTTGCAACATGGTACGCCGCATGGCATTGGAAGCCGGCGAAATCATCATGGAGTACTATGAGAATCTCGATTGTTCTCACATAGATACCAAGAGTGATTCTTCTCCTGTAACTCATGCCGACCGGGAGGCGGAAGCGTATATTCAAAAGGCGCTTGCCGAAATACTGCCCGGCATTCCGGTGATCGGCGAGGAAGCGGTTTCCATGGGCGCTGTGCCCGATATTTCGGCGGCGGAATATTTCTGGCTGGTTGATCCGCTGGATGGCACGAAGGAATTCATTCGCGGCAGTCAGGATTTCACGGTCAATATCGGCCTCATTCATAACAAGGCACCCGTGCTGGGCGTTGTCTACGCTCCGGCCAAGGGTGAGCTGTATGCCGGGTATGGCAAGGAAAAGGCTATTCGCTGGCTTGAAGATAGCGGGAAGGAAAAGGAGATTTCCGTGCGCCCGGCCCCGGCGGAGGGACTGACAGTTGTCTCCAGCCGTTCACACGGTAACCCGGAGGTGCTGGAAAAATTCCTCGGCGGTTACAAGGTGGCCAGGGTTACGCGGCTGGGCAGTTCTCTCAAGATTTGCGAAATTGCAGCGGGCCGGGCCGATATTTACCCGCGTTTCGGGCCTACTTGCGAATGGGATACGGCGGCGGCGCATGCCGTTTTAGCGGCGGCGGGCGGCGTGGTGACAGACCTTCAGGGCCGCGATCTGGCCTATGGCGGCGCTGACCCGAAATTTTTAAATCCGCATTTCGTGGCCGGGGCTTATAACTGGCTTTTGGAAGAGGATGGCGGCGCGCTTTAAAGCCACTGCATCTTGCCGATCACGCGCCCGATAATTTCCAGTGCGCTTGTTTCCAGTATTTGCGGTTCCGCGCTGCCGCCGGAGATTCTCGTTTGCGGCGGTTTGGATTTGGGAACATATTCGCAGTGGCGGATCATGTAACCGAAACCGTCGGATATTACGAACGCGCCGGGCGGAGAGGGCGTGCGGTCGGTCAGGTCGAGAATGACATGCTCGCCACGTTTGAAGTGTGGTTCCATGGTGCTTTCCCCGACCTGGAAAATCTTGATCTGGTCCGGCGGGGCGTCTGTGCGCTGGCTGAGCAGGCCGGCGGGCATTACCCAGTCGGAGAGAGTGCCCTCGTTTTCTTTTTCAGACAGGGCGTTTTGCGGGCGCAGAGGCTCCAGGGTATATAGGGCGCTTGTCTCACCCATCGGTTTATTTTTTACGCTGCGTTCCCCGTCCGAAGGCATGCCGAAATATTGCCGCATGATTTCATATTCCCGGGCCTTAACCTGCCGCTGGCCCTTTAATATCTTGCTTATGGCGGGGGTTCCCAGGCCGAGTGCCTTGGCCAGCCCGGTCCTTGTTTTGCCGGGATGCAGGGAGAATTGCGTTTTCAACCATTGGGCGTCCATCAAACCAGTATGTCACGGGGCAGCCGCTTAAAAAATTTCTTTTTTGGAAATTTAACTTGATTTATTTCTATTTTAGAAATTATAATGCAACTTATAATAGATAAAACACTTAAAATGTCTGAAATGGAAATTTTAATGATGGGGAAAGCTTCTAAAAAGATAAAATTCGTAACGCCCGATACGAAGATTGTGGGTGAAAACCTGAAAACCTTGCGGCTGCGCGCCGGGGTTTCGCAACAGGAGATTGCCGGATTTTTAGGGGTTACTTCCCAGCAGGTACAAAAATACGAATCGGGGCGAAACCGGCTGTCCGCTGAGCGGTTGTTTATGCTGAAACAATTTCATAATGTTCCCTACGAACAGTTTTTTGTCGGTCTTTCCGATGGCGTGACCTGGAAGAGCAAGGCGCTGCCCATGCCGGACAGTATCGCAACGGATGTTTACCGCCTGATGATTCGTCTGAATGATGCGGCATTGAAAAACAAGATCAGGAAGATCGTTTATATTCTTAGCCGTTAGGCGGTCTGTGCCAGGAATCTTGCCAGAAAAGCTGGTGGCCCTACGCCGTTCCGGCTTTCATTTCTTCGAGTTCCAGCCAGCGGCTTTCGTAGCGCTCAAGTTTGCTTTGCATTTCGCTAAGGGACTTGGTGGCTTCGTGGAATCCTTCCGGGTCACGCTGGTAAAATTCTCCATCGGAAAGCTGCGTCGTGAGCGTCTGAATCTCCTGTTCCACCTTTTCTATCTTTTGCGGAAGCTGTGATAACTCCCGCTCCAGTTTGTATGTCAGCTTCTGGGTGGATTTTTTTTGCGGCTCTTCATTTGTTTCAGGATGATTTTGCTCCTGTTTTTCAATATTAGAAACGCTACGTTCAGTTTTATTATTTTTTCCTGATGGTTTACTAGGAAATGCAACGTCTTTCTGCGCTTCTTTTATCTCTAGATAGTCGCTATAACCGCCGACGCAAAGCTCGATTTTACCGTTTCCTTCAAAGGCCAGGATCTTGGTGACCGTCTGGTCAAGGAAGTCACGGTCGTGGGAGACGACAAGAAGGGTGCCTTTGTACTGCGATAACGTTTCCTCAAGCATATCAAGCGTGTCCATATCAAGATCGTTGGTCGGTTCGTCAAGGATAAGGCAAGTTTTGGGATTGGCGAGAATTTTTGCCAGCATGAGGCGGTTTTTCTGGCCTCCGGAAAGCTGTGAAACTTTGTCCTGCGCACGAGACGGGTCAAACAGGAAGTCCTTCAGGTAACCGCAAACATGACGTTGCTTGCCCATGACATCAATATAATCACTCCCCGTGGGGGAGAGCGTTTTTTTCAGCGTGTCTGTGGGGTTGAGATCGCGGCGCTTTTGATCGAAATAGGAAAACTCCAGCTCCTTGCGGACTTTTACACTGCCAAGGTCAGGCTCAAGTTCTTTAAGCAAAAGTTTCAGGAACGTGGTTTTGCCAGAGCCGTTCTTTCCCAGAATGCCGATACGGTCGCCGCGCTGTATGCGCAGGGAGAATTTATCAAGGATAGTGATGTGCTTATGGTCTTCCTCGAACGATTTATAAACGTTGTAAAATTCCGCCACGATCTTCGAGCTTTTTTCAAGATCGCCAAGGGGCTTAAGCTCAATTTTAGCATTTGCACGGCGGAAGGCGCTTTCATCCGATTTAAGTTGGTCGCGCATTTCTTTCATTTGCTCAAGACGCCGGACATTGCGTTTGCGTCGCGCTTTTACGCCGCGACTGGCCCATTCCACCTCTTGATCGACTAAAGCTTTACGGTTGCGCAATTCGCGCTCTTCCTGCTCCAGCAAGGCTTCGGACCATTCGTCGAAATACCGGAAACCGCGCGGGGAAACTTTCAACTGTCCGCGGTCCAGCCAGAACACCTGGTTGGTGATATTGGCCAGAAAGGTGCGGTCGTGTGAAATGACAAGCAGCGTGCCGCGGTAGGATTTCAGATAACCCTCCAGCCATTCTATGGCCTCAAGATCAAGGTGGTTGGTAGGTTCGTCGAGAAGCAGGATATCGGGTTCCTCCACCAGCGCACGCGCCAGCCCGGCGCGGCGAAGTTGCCCGCCCGAAAGTTTCGTCATTTTAGCCTGCGGGTCGAGTTGCAGGGCATCGGTTACGATATCGACCTTGTAGGTGTGAAGCTCACGTTCTTCGTGTGTGATTTCCTCGAAGATGTAATCAAAAACGCTCTGCCCTTCCTGCGGTATAATTTCCTGCCGCAGGTAGCCTACTGTCGTGCCCGGCTCTTCCCAACGCTCGCCTTCATCAAGCTCCTGAACCCCGGTAATGATGTTCATCAGCGTCGATTTCCCGGCACCGTTCTTCCCGACAAGCGCGATGCGACCGCCCTCATGGATGTTGAAAGACAGGTTTTCGAAAACCGGTTTTTCGCTGTAACGCACCATCGCGTCTTTCACGGATAAAAGTAGAGGAGGGGGCATCTTTAAAAAATCCGGCTATAGGTTTCGGCGTCAAAGCCCAGATATATGTTGCCGTCATGCTCAAGCAAGGGGCGTTTGATCAGGGAGGGGTTTTCCAGTGCGGCGACCAACGCGCGTTTTTCATTCATGCTTTCTTTAACATCATCGGGCAGGGCGCGCCATGTTGTGCCCCTGCGGTTGATAACGGATTCCCATCCTTCCTGTTTTATGGCGCGATCAAGAACATCGGGGTTCACGCCGTGTTTCTTGTAGTCGTGGAAGTCATAGGAAACGCCATGCTCCTCCAGCCACGTGAAAGCCTTTTTCATCGTGTCGCAGTTTTTAATGCCGTAAATCCTTGTGCCGCTCATTGCCTGCATCCTCTAAACATTTTGGCCCGCAACATAACCCGAAGACCATGCCCATTGGAAATTAAATCCGCCCAGGTGGCCGGTGACATCCACAACCTCGCCGATGAAATAGAGCCCAGGCTGTTTTTTAACTTCCATGGTTTTGGAGGAAAGCTCATCGGTGTCTACGCCGCCAAGGGTTACTTCGGCAGTCCGGTATCCTTCGGTTCCTGAGGGCTTTATACGCCAGTGATTTACGGCACGTGCCAAGTGATCCAGTTTTTTATCGGGCAGGTCGGCGAGCCGCCCCGTGATATTTTCCGCAGCGCAGATGCTAAGCGCCAGTCGTTTGGGCAATATGTGCGAGAGCGCGGTTTGTGCATCCTGTTTCGGGCTGCCTTGTTTTCTTGCTTTTAAGGCGGCTAGCACATCGGTTTGCGGCGCGAGATTGATTTCAATTTCTTCCCCTTCTTTCCAGTAGGAAGAAATTTGAAGGATAGACGGTCCGCTCAGCCCCCTGTGTGTGAACAAAAGCCCTTCGGTGAAACGGGCTTTACCGCAGGACACAACGGCGTCCACCGACAGGCCGCTGAGTTCCCGGCACCGCTCAAGCAGCTCTGCCTGAAACGTAAGAGGCACCAGCCCGGCGCGCGTTTCGCGCACCTTCACGCCGAATTGCCTGGCAATATCATAACCGAATTTGCTGGCCCCGATTTTTGGAATGGACAGCCCGCCTGTGGCAATAACGAGGGAGGTACAGGAATGCACTCCGCGATTTGTTTCTATAGTATAGGAGCCGTTTTCCTGCGCTGCTACTTTTATAACGCTTGTTTCCATCTCAAGCGTCACGCCCGCCTTCCGGCACTCATCCAGAAGCATGTCGATAATCTGCTGCGAGGAATCGTCGCAAAAAAGCTGTCCCAGTTTTTTACCGCCGTTATCCTTTTCATGGAATTTGATGCCGTGTCTTTCGACCATGGCGATGAAATCCTGGGGCGTGAACCGGCTTAAGGCTGATTTGCAAAAATGCGGATTGCCGGAAAGAAACGTTTCGGGCCGCGTATGGGTATTTGTAAAATTACAACGCCCGCCACCGGAAATTCTGATTTTCTCCGCTATCTTTTTTGCGTGATCGATAAGCCAGACATGCCGTCCGCGTTTTCCCGCCTCGATAGCGCACATGAGGCCCGCCGCGCCTGCGCCGATAATTATCACGTCATAATATGCCGGTTTCCTATCCATGGGGCGCGTTGTATCATATTTTCATGAACTGGGTGGTTTATATTTTAAAATGCCGTGACGGCACATTGTATACGGGCATCACCAATGATCTTTCGGCCCGGATCGCAGCGCATGAAAGCGGTAGCGGGGCGAAATATACAAGAGGGCGCGGCCCGTTTGCGCTGGCCTATCACGAGGAACATGCGGACCGAAGCGCGGCATCCCGGCGCGAAAGGGCGATAAAAAGTCTTAGTCGTGGCCAGAAACTGGAGCTTTGCAATAATCAGTAATGCGGCGGTTTATCACGCGCGGCAACTTGAGAAACGCTGAGCTTGCCGTCTTGTCCCCCCTCTTTGGCGGCATCCTCGATAGCCTCGATTTTATCCTGCATTGCGCCAAGGCGTTTTTTTAATGCGTCAATTTGTTCCCACTGGCGCGTGACGATCTCGCTAAGGTCGTTTATCTGCTGTTCCTGATGCGCCAGCAATTCCTCAATTTTGTGAAGTGAATTTTCAGACATGGCGAGGTTATAGCACGGATTTCATAAACTTTAAAAGGGTCCAGGCTTGCGCTCACAAAAGCTTTACGACCGGTGAATACGAAAATACTTGGCCTTATTTTACAAAATCGCTATAGTCGGATCATTCAAACGATTCAAATGGGGATTCTAATGGGGTTCAAAAGAACAGCCGAAGGGCGCATCTTTTTTCAAGGCGCCAATACAAATGAAGCGCCGGAACCGAATGAGGATTTATCTGCGTTCGATGATGCGGAATTTGGCGATATAGAAGAAATTGAAGGTACCGCGCGCAATGAAGAAGTGCAGAGCGAGATTATCGGCCTGCTCAAGACTCTGAACGACAAGCTTAAAGCCACGCAGGCGGAGCGCGATGAAATCCGCGAGGAACTTAACCACCATCGCGAAAAAATGATGGCGCTTGAAGAGCGGGCGGAGAGCGATCACGAGGAATTCGAGGAAAAGGTTCGCAGCTTTGAAACAATTACCAAACGTCAGGCGACCCTGGAAAAACTTCAGCTTGAGCAACAGCAAAAGCTGGCCAATCATTCCGCCTATGCCGTTAAAATAGCGCGCCGGCTTGATGATACGCAGGAAAAGCAGGACATACTGAATAATCGCATGGAGGAATCCCTGCAGGCGCAGGCAAGGCTTGTCCGCCAGATTGACAAGGCTGTACAGGATCGTTCCCGCATGCTGCGTAAAATGGACCGCATCGAGGAAACCGTTCTGCAGACGCGCGATGCCCTGAACGCCAAGGCCATGGTGTTGCTGACGGACGAGGGCGCGGCCCAAAGCGCCGGCGTGCATGCGAATGAACCGCTTTCGGCAGTGCGCAGTCCTGACCCCAAACAGCTTTCCCAAAAACAGGAAACGGAAAAACCACCGCGATGGTGGCAAAAACTCTCTGCTCGCAAGCTGATCGGGCTTAGCGGGATTTTGCTGGGCGGCGTATTGGCGGGCTGGCTTATCAGCGATATGCAGATGCCAAAAATGCCGGGCTTTGATCAAACCACACTTAACTCTGTTTCCTTAAGCGAAAATGACTGGCAGGCACCGCCTAAAGAGCCGCAACAACTTACAGAACCTTCAGAAGGGGCCTTGGAGCCGCCTGCGTTCACCACTCCTGAAGGGGAAGAAGCGGTTGACGAGAGCGTTGCCGAAGGCGTGCCCGATACGATTGCAGATGATGAAGTGCTTGCCAAAAATGGCCAGGAACAGAATGTTGTGCCGCTTGCTCCTGTGGAAACGCTTCAGGAACCTGCCGCTGTGGAGAAAAGCCCCGATGCTTCGCTGGCCAACGATATAGGCGCCATCGATCTGGAGGATGAGGATAGCCTTTTAAAAGCGCTGGAGAAAAATCCTGACGGACTGGCGGCGAAGCTCAACGATATCGAGGTTTCGTCTATCCCGGCTGATAATGAGGTGAAGAGTTCCGAAGAGAAAAAAGCCGGACTTGCAAATGCGGGAGAAAAAAAAACAGCGCCCGAGGAAATAGAGAAAATCCGCAAGGCGCTTTTAGCGCAAATGCCGCAGGATTCATCCCTTCCTGATATTATAAAAGATATTGAAAAACAGGCATATGACGGCAATCCGGAAGCGCAACATGATCTTGCGGCGATATATACGGCCGGGCATGGCGGCGTAACCCAGGATTATAAGCGCGCCGCCTTCTGGTTCGAGCAGGCGGCGAATGCCGGAGTGGCAAATGCGCGTTACAATCTTGGTGTTCTTTACCATCAGGGAATCGGCGTGCCGCGCGATATTGAAAAAGCGCTTTACTGGTACCGTCAGGCAGCGGACCTTAATCACCCTGAAGCGCAGTATAATCTGGGGATTGCCTATATCGAAGGGATCGGCCTGGAATATGATCCGCAAAAGGCAGCATGGTATTTTGAAAATGCGGCAGAGGCGGGGGTCATGGAAGCAGCTTACAATCTTGGCCTGATATACGAGAACGGTCTGCTTGGACAGGCTAAACCCGATGAAGCCCTGATGTGGTATAAACAGGCCGCCGATGAAGGTAGCCCGGAAGCCAAGGCCGCGTTGCGTCAGCTTGCTTCCTCGCTGAACATTAAGATCGAAGATGTAAACCGCCTTGTTGACGAAGTGAAGCGTTCGCGTGAGTCCGGTCGCAATGCTGATGATATGGAGCTTGCACCGCAGGTAAAACAGGCAACTGCCCAATCGGCGGAGGCTGCCGTGCAAAATGCCCGCCGCCGCCTGACAGCGCAGGTGCAACAGCAGTTGATGGATGCCGGCCTTTATCCCGGCCCCGCAGACGGTCTTAACGGGCCGCTTACACAGGATGCCGTGCGTGCCTATCAGATGGAAAACGATCTTGAGGCAACAGGGGACATTACGCAGGAACTGCTTGCTCACATGAGGGGGCGCCTTGGTGCTGGCAGTAGCGATGAGGGTTCCCGCGCGCAGTAACCCTCTGTCAGTATCTTTCCGGGCGGCCCAGAAAGCCGCTTTCCACCCACCAGTCAGGGTTTTCATTGCGAAGAGATGAGGCTGCCTTCCGGGCAGCGGCGGCGCTTTCAAAAAGACCGAAACATGTAGCGCCTGCCCCTGACATACGCGCCAGTGCGCAGCCCTCCGCGGTTTGAAGGCTTTTTATTACGTTGCCGATTTCCGGCACGCTCCGGCAGGCGGCGGCGTCTAGATCATTATGTTGTTTTGCCAGAAAATCCACCAGTTCGTCAAAACCGGAGAAAATTTCCGGCAGTGTCACAGGATCGCGCATCCTGCCGTCAAAATGTGCAAATACCCCCGCCGTGGGGCATGGTTTTCCGGGGTTTGCTAAAACAATAGCCGTTTCATCCATTTCCGGTGCGTCTTCTATGATTTCACCTATGCCCAGAACACGGGCTGTGCGGCAGTTGAGACATACGGGAACATCTGCTCCCAATTCTGTTGTCAGGGGAAAAAGGAAATCACTGTGGCGCGAAATATTCCACCATTCGCACAGCCCCCAGATAACCGAAGCGGCATTCGAGGAACCGCCGCCGATACCCGCGGCCAGGGGCAGTTGTTTTGTGAGGGTGATCTTCACATTCGGTGATTTTTTCACGGCCCGTGAAAGCGCCCATGCCGCCTGCACAACCAGGTTTGAGGAATGCGGGCTTGCATCGTGTTCTTTGGCGTTAAAGGCGTCTGCATAAGGCCCTTTTATTTTGAAAGTGAAATCGAGCGCCGGCTCAATTGTGATTTCATCACCTATGTCGGCAAAGCCGATCAAGGAATCGAGAGTGTGGTAACCGTTATCGAGCCGCCCTGTAATATGCAGGTAAAGGTTGATTTTGGCAGGAGCAAATATTCGCAGGGACCGTGTTTGATCTGATGTCATGGCAGGTTAACGGCAAAAAAGCAGGGTTCGATTTATTCGCTGTGCGTGGGCTGGCCGCTCCCGTTTGCAGCGGAATGGGCTTCCTTGATCACTTTGAAATCATTCAGACCGGAGGAGAGCTTCTGATCCAGCTGCGCTTCGAGCTGGGTGCTGTCCTCAGTATCATTGTCGATATTGTTTCGTGCGCGTTGCCACTGGAAATGCGCTTCGAGCTTGCGGCCAACACGCCAGTAGGCATCGCCCAGGTGATCGTTGATAACGGCGTCATAGGGCAACAATTCAGCGGCTTTTTCCAGCTCGGGGATAGCTTCTTCGTGCTTTCCCGCTTTATAAAGCACCCAGCCCAATGAATCGGCTATGTAACCGTCATCCGGGTCAATGAGGGAGGCTTTACGGATCATGTCTTGCGCCTGTTTAAGGTTCACGCCCTGATCGGCCCAGGCATAGCCAAGGTAATTGAGCACCAGCGGGTGGTCAGGTTGAAATTCCAGCGCGGTCTTAAGTTCCTTTTCCGCCTCGTTCCAGCGCCCCAGGCGCTCCAATGCTACGCCGCGAACGTAATGAAGGTACCAGTATTCGCTATCTATTTTTCCGTTCAGCTTTGCTTCGGCTTCATTGTAGGTTGCCAGAGCTTTTTCAAATTCTCCGGCCCGGCGGTGTACATCGCCGATCTGAATCAGCGCACCCAGATCATCGTACTCGTGTGCCAGAGCTGAGAGAAGGGCAATCGCCTCGTCATTGCGCTTGTTTTCCTCCAGCAGGTCTGCAGCCCGGCGCTGGGCGCGTGTGTAAAGCGGGCTTTGCGGATTAACGGCGAGATAGTGAGCAATGGCCTCGTCTGGCCTGTCATTACGGGCGCCAAGATGGCCGAGCAAAAGCTCGACGTTGTCAAAACCTGGTTTCAGCCGTAGAGCGAGATAAGCGAAAATGCGTGCGCTGTCGTCATTGAAATCTTCATAAAGCATTCTCGCCATATCGTAAAACGCTTCAGACAAACCTTGTGCGGGGCTTTCTATGCGGTCAAAAAGCGGGGCTTTTTCACCGTTTTCCAGCGCTATAATTTTGGGGCGCAGGATGTTCTCCTGACTACCATCTATTTTGATAGCCCGTTCGTATATATTTATCGCCTGCTGGCTTTTCCCGATATGGGCGTAAATATCCGCAATGCGTACTTCGTCCTGGGAGCTCAGACCTTTAACGTTCATGGCACTTGTGAGCAGGCCTTCGATATCGTCATAACGGCCAAGGTAATCCGCAATCAGGATGGCATGGTAAAGATGCATCGTGTTTTGGGAGAGGTTTTTGATATTATATACGCCCTGTGCCGCATCAGCCCAGCTTTCCAGCAACGGCAGCATAAAAGTGGAGACGCTGCTTTCCTTCATGCGGGCGATATAGTCTTTAGCCTGCGCATAATCGCTTCTCTGGAAAGAATCGGCGGTCAGGAACAACAGGGCAAGCGTGCTAGCCTCTTCATTCGCATTAACATGCTCGGCAAGTGCGCGGGCATTGTCAAAATCGCCGGCTCCCATCGCCAAAATCATGGCTCGCTTCAAAAGCAGAATATTTTCAGGGTCTTGCGCCAGAACTGTTTGCAGAAATTCGTAAGCGCCCTGCCAGTCCTGCCGGCGCTGGGCGAAAGTGCTGGAGAGATAATTACCTGCCAGACTCGTACCATCAAAGGGTTGCAGCAGGTCGCGTTCCATGGGAGAGCCTGCCTGCGTTTCTATCAGGGCCATTTTTTGCAAAGCGCTTTCGGGTGCTGTGTCTTTTGCCGGGGCCGCCGTATGATCGGCGCCGCTACAGAACAAGCCGAGCGTGCAGGATGCGAGAATAGTTACGAGATTGTTCACTGTGTCTTTCCTTATTAAAAAAACTTAACACATCCTGGCCTTGTGGCCAGCAACAATTTTATATTTTAAAACCGGTTTTCCGGTTCTTCTACATATTCGGGTAATTCGGGCCGTCCCCGCCCTGTGGCACTACCCAGTTTATATTCTGCGAAGGATCCTTGATATCGCAGGTCTTGCAGTGTACGCAGTTCTGCGCATTAATCTGCAACTTATATTGTCCCGTATTATCCTTAAGAATTTCATAAACTCCGGCAGGGCAGTACCGTTGTGCGGGCTCGTCATATTCCGGCAGGTTAACCTTCACAGGAATGGTCGGGTCGATAAGTTGTAGGTGGCAGGGCTGGTCTTCCGCATGGTTGGTATTGGAAAGCTGGACGGAGGAAAGTCTGTCGAACGTGATTTTGCCGTCCGGTTTCGGGTAGTCGATTTTGATGCAGTTTTGCGCTTTCTTAAGCTGAGCGTAATCGGCGTGGTTGGACAGCGTCCATGGAGAAAGTCCGCGCGTAATAGTTTCCCATGCGGCATTCACCATGCCTGGCCACAAACCCTTGTGGAAGCCGGGACGGATATTGCGTACGGCCTTAAGCTCGCTCCACAGCCATGTCTTTTTAAGGTTTTCCGGATAGGCAGTACATTCCTGTCCCCAATCCTGCGACTGTGAGAGCAGGGTAAAAACGCTTTCTGCAGCTACCATGCCTGATTTCATCGCGGTGTGATTACCTTTAATCTTCGGGACGTTAAGGAAACCAGCTGTATCGCCGATCAGAATTCCGCCAGGGAAGGTTAGCTTGGGCAGGGACTGGAAGCCACCTTCTACTAATGCGCGTGCGCCGTAGGCAATTCTGCGTCCGCCTTCGAATAGCGACCTGATGGCAGGATGTAGTTTAAAGCGTTGCATTTCCTCATAAGGGGACAGGTAAGGGTTGCGGTAGTCCAATCCCACGACGAAACCGACCGAAATCATATTGTTTTCCATGTGGTATATCCAGGAACCGCCGTAAGTGTTGCTATCCATCGGCCAGCCTATTGTATGGGTGACAGAGCCCTCCTCGTGTTTGGCCGGGTCGATTTCCCACAGCTCTTTAACACCCAGAGCATAAGTTTGCGGATCGGAATCTGCCCGCAGGTCGAATTTTTTAATAAGCGTTTTTGTCAGCGAGCCATGGCACCCTTCGGCAAAAACGGTCTGGCGGGCGTGAAGTTCAAACCCCGGTTCAAAACTTTCCGTCTTTTCGCCCTCTTTGTTAATCCCGGTATCGCGGGTGGCTACACCCATTACCGCGCCGTTTTCATTATAAAGCACTTCGGAGGCGGCAAAGCCGGGGAAGATTTCCACGCCCAGCCCTTCCGCCTGTTCAGCCAGCCAGCGGGCGAGATTGCCCAGGGAAATAATGTAATTGCCCTTATTGTGCATTTGCGGGGGCGTTGGGAATTTCGTGGCCTTCGTTTCGCTCAGGAATAAGAAGCGGTCTTTTTTCGCCGGGGTATTCAAAGGCGCGCCTTTTTCCTTCCAGTCGGGAACAAGTTCGTTGAGGGCCCGGGGTTCGAACACCGCGCCGGAGAGCAAATGCGCCCCCACTTCAGAGCCTTTTTCCAGCACGCAGACCGTGAGTTCTTTTTCCGCCTTTTTTGCTTCCTGCGCCAGCCGTATGGCGCAGGCCAGACCGGAGGGGCCCGCCCCTACGATCACCACGTCAAACTCCATGGATTCTCTGTCTTCACGGATAGGATCGGGCATAAGTGAACTTCTCTTCTTTTAATTGATTGTGAATTGAATTAGCCTGAAAAACATCATGGCAAACCTTGATTATAAAGCATTCGAAAGCGCATGGGAATGGTATGCGGAGCAGGGTGTGGATACACCTGTTTCTGGGCAGCCGGTGAACCGTTTTCAGGAAAGCGCCAAGCCTGCCGGGCCT
>CAZBNG010000034.1:0-21939 GCA_964493095.1 uncultured Pseudobdellovibrionaceae bacterium | reverse complement strand
AAAATCCAACGAGCTGATGGCGCATTCCTATGCGCATCTTTATGGCTTGCCGTGTACGGGCCTGCGGTTCTTTACGGTTTACGGTCCGTGGGGTCGGCCTGATATGGCGTATTTCAAGTTCACGCAGAAAATTTTCGCCGGGGAACCGATCGAGGTTTACAATAACGGCGATATGAAGCGCGATTTTACTTACATTGACGACATCACGGAGGCCATGGTGCGCCTGGTGGATAAAATCCCTGCGCCCAACCCGGCATGGTCGGGTGATGACCCAGACCCGGCCACGTCAAACGCACCGTATCGTTTGTATAACATCGGTAACAATCAGCCTGAAGATCTGATGGATATGATTGCCATTCTTGAGGAAGAGCTGGGTATCAAGGCGCAGAAAAAGATGCTGCCTATGCAGGCGGGCGATGTTTACGCGACTTATGCCGATTGCGACGATCTTGCGGCGGATATAGAGTTTAAGCCCGCCACCCCGCTGCGCAAGGGCCTTCAGGAATTTGTTCGCTGGTACCGGGAGTATTACAAGCTGGGCAACGGACCGATTGTAGCGGCTAAGCATTGATTTTTCATCCCGGAAATACCATACTCCCTTTTGATCTAACACAGCCGGAATGAGCACATGGAACAGACAGTTAAGTATGTTGCGTCATGGGTTTTATGGCCCGCCTTATTTTCAATATGCCTTGTTATTACCGCTTTCGGTTTTGCCGGAAGCCACTCTGTCATGGTCTTTAACCTGGCTTATGCCTTCCTGATTGTCTCTCTTTGTCTGGCGGAGCGCTGGATGCCGCATGAGCAGGCATGGCAGCAGCCCGACGGGCAAAACATCGTGAATATTCTGCATACACTGACATCCAAGGGCACGGTGCAGACATTGCTGGTATTTGCCGGCGTGATCGGGCTGGCGGATATGATTACGCCCGTTACCGAGACAGGGTACGGCATATGGCCGCGGCACTGGCCCATGCCGGTGCAGGTGGCTCTGGGCGTGGCCGCGTCAGAATTCGCGCTTTATTGGGCGCACAGGCTGGGGCATGAATGGCTCTGGCTGTGGCGTTTTCATGCCGTCCATCACAGTGTGACAAAGCTGTGGTTCCTTAATACAGGGCGTTTTCATTTTGTTGACAGTCTTGTGAGTGTGGTTCTGGGGATAGCCGTCCTTGTCGCGCTCGGGGCACCTCTGGAGGTAGTGAAATGGCAGGCCGCCATTACAGCCTTTATCGGCATGCTGACCCATTGCAACGTGGAAATGCGTTTCGGCCCGCTGTCGTGGATTTTCAATACGCCCGAGCTGCACCGCTGGCACCATTCCCGCGATTTAAGGGAGGGGAACAAGAATTACGGCGAAAACGTGATGATCTGGGATATCGTTTTCGGGACGTATTTCCGGGAGGCGGGCCGCCGTCCGCCCGTGGATATTGGCATTGACAGCTATATGCCCTCTAAATTCACGCAGCAGATCCTCTGGCCGTTTCTTTCCAATGAGAAGCGTGCCGCGATGAAACAACGCAACCTTGCCTTTGAAATGCAGAAACGGGAACAGGAAACCGCCCCGGAAATGCAGCAGGCGGCAGAATAATCCTCTTAGGCCAAAGTCGTTGAAATTACGCCTGATTTCCGGCATTGTAATACAACCGTATGGTGTGCATGCAAGGGTATCCAATCATGACGATACAAAAAACTGCGTTTATCACCGGCATTACAGGACAGGACGGCGCCTTTCTGGCGCGGTTTTTATTGCAAAAAAATTATAAGGTCCACGGCCTTGTGCGCTGGGACAGCTATGCCGATCCGCTGGATGGTCTGGGGCGGCTGGACGCGCTCGGGCTGGTGGATGATCGCGTTACCCTGCATATGGGAGACGTAAATGATGCGCACAATCTAAGCGCCCTTATCAAGGCGGTGGAACCGGATGAAATCTACAACCTGGCGGCGCTGAGCCATGTGAAGGTGAGCTTTGAAACGCCCGTTTCGGCGCTGGATACCAACGCGAAAGGGACGCTGCATTTGCTGGAAGCACTGCGCGTTCTGGGCATGGAGCGGGATGTGCGGGTTTACCAGGCTTCTTCTTCGGAGATGTTCGGCGACGCCACGGCGCCGCAAAACGAGGAAACGCCGATGCGCCCGTGCAGCCCCTATGGCGCAGCAAAGCTGGCGGCTTACCATTTGGCACGGATTTACCGGGAAAGCTACGGCATGCATATCTCTAACGGCATTCTTTTTAATCACGAAAGCCCGCTGCGCGGGGAGGATTTCGTCACCCGTAAAATCACCCGCGCCGTGGCGGCCATTGAAGCCGGGCGGCAGGAAGGAGTTACGCTGGGCAATCTGGATTCCCTGCGCGACTGGGGCCATGCCCGTGATTACGTGGAAGGAATGTGGCTTATGCTGCAGCAGGAAGAGGCGGATGATTACGTTCTGGCCACCGGAGAGGCGCACAGTGTGCGCGAATTTACTGTGCGCGCCTTTGCCCATATCGGCGTAAAAATCCGGTGGCAGGGCGAGGGAGCGGATGAAACCGGGATCGACGCTAAAACCGGAAAAACGATGGTACGGATTGACCCGGTGCTCTTCCGCCCGAAAGAGGTGAATTACTTGCTGGGTGACGCACAAAAAGCGCGCAGCAAACTGGGCTGGAGCCCGCGCATTTATTTTGACGATCTGGTCGGCGATATGGTCAATGCGGACCGTGAAAACCTCTGGCAGGCGCAGCAACGCGGGGAGAGCGCATGGCAGATGGCTGGCTGAAGACGACTTATTCCCTTGAAGGCAAAAAAATCTGGGTAGCCGGGCATTGCGGGCTTGTCGGCTCTGCTATGTTGCGGCGTTTGAAGCGTGAAAAGTGCAGCATTCTGACCGTGGCGCGCGATGAGATGGACCTGCGTGATGGGGCTGTCGTGCGGGAGTGGATTGCGCAGCAAAAACCCGATGTCATCATTATGGCGGCGGCAAAGGTCGGCGGTATTCTTGACAACCGCGACCATCCGGATGCGTTTTATAACGAGAATATACAGATACAGGGCAGCATTATTCATGGGGCCGCCGCTGCGCGGGTGGAGAAACTGCTGTTTCTGGGATCTTCATGTATTTATCCAAAAGACGCCGCTCAGCCGATCCGGGAGGAGGCGCTGCTAACCGGGGCGCTGGAGCCGACAAACGAAGCGTATGCCCGCGCTAAAATCGAAGGCATAAAACTGTGTCAGTCTTACCGGGAGCGTGAGGGATGTGATTTTATTACCGCCATGCCGTGTAATCTGTACGGGCCGGGCGACCGCTTTGACCTTGCGCGCTCCCATGTCCTGCCTGCGCTCATGATGAAGGCGCATGCGGCGCGGGAAAGCGGCGCGGCGCATATGGAGGTATGGGGCAGCGGCAGGCCGCGGCGTGAATTTCTTTACGTGGATGATCTGGCAGACGCGCTGGTATTTATCCTCAGGCATTACAGCGATACCAAACCTGTGAATGTCGGCGCGGGTTCTGACATTACCATAGAAGAACTGGCCCGCAAAATTATGGCTGTGTGCGGCTTTGAAGGGGGTGCCGTGTTTGATCGCTCTAAACCCGACGGCGTGATGGGGAAGCTGATGGACAGTTTCCGGCTTTACGATGCCGGGTGGCAGCCGAAATTTTCACTGGAAGAGGGCTTGCAAAAGACTTACGCTTGGTATCGTGAGCAATTTGAGTATGCAAGAGCGGCCTGAGAGCATTACGCCCGTTATTCTGGCGGGCGGCAGGGGAGTCCGGCTCTGGCCCCTGGCATCGGCAAAACGTCCGAAACCTTTTTTAAAGCTGTTTTCCCGTTACAATCTGCTTCAGAAGACTTTGCTGCGCGCGGAAGGTTGCGCCGCGCCGGTGGTTGTTTGTGCCGAAAATCATCTGGAAAACGTGCAAAAAAGTCTGCAAAAAACAGGCACGCAACCGCGCTGCATTATCGCCGAACCGGAAATACGCAGCACGGCGGCTTCTGTGGCGCTGGCGGCTATGCGGCTGGAAAATGAACCAGGTTATATGATGGTTATGCCCAGCGATCATGCGATGAAATCTCCGCAGGCTTTTGCTGCGCAATGGGAAAGAGCACGCGCCGGGGCGGGAGATGATAAAATAGTAATTTTTGGTGTCAGGCCGCGCAGCCATAATACACGATACGGTTATATCCTGACACAGGAACAGCAATACGACGGTGTGTACAAGGTACAGCATTTTGTTGAGAAGCCGCAAAAACCACGTGCCGTGCAACTGCTTGCGTCGCATCATTGTCTCTGGAATACGGGAATATTTTTGTGCAGGCCGCGCGTGTTTTTACAAGAGTTACAAAGACATGCGCCGGAAATTTACGACTCTTGCCGGCGCACTGTGGAAAAAGGTGAGGATAAGCCACCGGTTTTTGTTCCGGAGCCGGCCAGCTTTGCCCGTGTTCCCAACATACCGGTCGACGTGGCCGTGATGGAGAAAAGCAATCGGATTTCCGCTGTTGAACTGCCTACGCGCTGGGCCGATATCGGTACGTGGGGAGCGTTACCTTGTACGCTGTTTTTACGCCATTAAACCTATCGTAAGGCAGCGCAGCATAATTTATGCGCGGTTTTTGTTGACCGTATGTAAATTTGTGGATATCTTTGTCGAAAGAATCCGGGAAGGATACATAACCCGGAGTTGTTTACGTGTGGAATAATAAAATGACCAAGATGCCTGTTACAGACCGGAGTGCGGGTGACTCTGCCAGAAACTGGGAGAGGAATATCCGGCATGTCCATATTGAGAAATGCGCCGTGGATGACGATCCGTTGGGGTTCCGCGCTGTGTTTGTCGTTGACGATGTCGATGCGGCGCCTGCAGGCACTTTTGCTATCGGGGCCTCGTTTCTAGCGCAGCGCTGGTCAAACCTTAAAAAAGCCGGTTTCATGGCTCCCATGACCCAAAAGGCGATTTCCATGATCGAGGAGCGTCTGGGGCGGTCATTACTGGATTTTAACACCCTCCACATGGCAACCGCATAATTTATGCAAAAGTCTGCCAAAATTTCACAATCGTCACGCCATATCATGATGATAGAGCCTGCGGAATTCTATGCGAATCCGGAGACGATGACGACGAATGTTTACCAGGTTGATCAAAAATCCATGAAGCCTGGAGCCATTTTAAAGGCTGCTTTGGCCGAGTTTCATGCTTACCGCGACATGCTGGTGGAAAACGGTGTGATTGTAACGACGGGGCGCGGGCATAAGGGCTGCCCCGATATGGTGTTTCCCAACTGGGCTTCGACCCATGAGGGCGGCAAATTGGTGCTTTATCCCATGATGAACGCCAATCGCCGGGCGGAGCGCGTGCCGGAGATTATTGCTTTCCTGAAGAAAATGTATCCGCATGTCATCGATATGACGGCTTTTGAAAAGAAGGGGAAATATCTTGAGGCACGCGGCAGCATTGTTTCCGACCGGGTGAACAAGGTGGCGTATGCTGCGCTTTCCCCGCGTACAGACCGCGACCTTGCAAAAAAGTGGGCGAAGAAGATGGGCTACAAAATAGAGATTTTCGAAACCCTTTCTCATACCGGTAAGCCGGTTTATCACACTGATCTTGTGATGTGGATTGGTTCGACGGTTGCGGGGATATGTTCGCCATGCATTACGGAGGAGCATCGTGCCCGCGTGGTGGAGCGCCTGGGCCGCTATCATGAAGTGGTGGAG
The DNA here is from genome assembly GCA_964493095.1 of uncultured Pseudobdellovibrionaceae bacterium. Lineage (GTDB taxonomy): Bacteria > Pseudomonadota > Alphaproteobacteria > Micavibrionales > Micavibrionaceae > CAYXSX01. The sequence continues at coordinate 16,243 of CAZBNG010000034.1, read as the reverse complement.
TTTTCGATGGACCAGCTGCAGCATTTTTGCGGTAACGCGCTGGAAGTGCGCGGCCATGACGATAAGCCGATGCTGGCTATGTCCGGCGCCGCCCATAAGGCGTTAACCCGTAAACAGAAGGCTGTGCTGGATCGCCATTTTGATAAATTGCTGCATTCCCCCCTGCCGACGCTGGAGAAATATGGCGGTGGCTCCGCACGCTGCACTTTGATGGAACTTTATTAATCACGTCATTGCGAGGAGGGCCTAAGCCCGACGCGGCAATCCAGAGCCTTAAACGAAGAGGTTGCTTCGTCGCTATCGCTCCTCGCAATGACGGGGCAGGCTACTCCACAATCTTCCTCATGGTCAGGAAAACGACTTCTCCGCCATATTCAATCTGCCCGGACATCTGGATACGGTCGCCCTTGCGGCTCAGTTTCAAAATAGCTTCGTAGGTGACGGGATCGCGGGTCGGGGATCCGTCCGGGCGCGTGAGCAGAAAATCCACGACGGCGCTTGAGGGGTCGGCGACGGATGTCATCCTGACTTGTGATTCGCTGATGATTTCAAAAGTACTGGTCCATTTGCAGTTGGCGTCGTCGAAACGCTCGGTGCGCGAATTGACGATCTGCGTCTGTCCGTCGCTGCGCTTCTCAATATCGCCGTGATACGAGGCTGTCGTGGTGATCAGGTATTTGCCGTCGAGGGGATGTTCTTCGCTCATGGGACTAATGTAGGAGGGCTTTTGATTTTTCTCAAGGGGAAGAAAATATTGTCCGCAGCAATTTTTTATGGTAACTGATGGCGGTTGGTTAGTAATATTTCGACAGACATAATTAATGTTCCACGACTTTTTATGAAAGTGTGTGCGGAGCTTTGGGGTGAGGTTGGTCCTGAAAGTTATCGCGCCATCTATAGGTTTTTAGGTGATCTGGCAGAAATCCATCAAGACCCCGAAAATGAATATCAAACAGTGAGTAGTGTTTCTGCTCTTCGGCACCAGATTAGAGGAAAACTTAGCCGCATAGCTTCCAATGTAACCAGGGGGCATGGTGCGATTGCATATGAAATTTGCCAAAGCTGTGTTGCAGGTGATCCCTTTGATCTGGAGACACTTAAGCGATTTGATCCCGATGGTTTGGTTATGGCCGATTTCGGTAATCTTAAAACATGGATCGAAACTACATTCGCCGAAGAAAAACTTCCCGCTGAATTTCAGGGCAAGGGGCTGGGGTTGACGGTGAATACGGCGGAGTCTGTTCCTCTGGTGCCGCCATTCTCAGACCCGGCTCCTTAAGCCGCTTTACCCAGCAGTCCCTCGCGCCGCAGGAGAGCATCCGGGTCGGCGTCACGGCCACGGAAATTGCGGTAAAGCACAGCCGGGTTTTCCGATCCGCCCTTGGACAGGATTTCGTTTTTGTAAGCCTGCGCCGCTTCCTGATTATACAGCCCCTTTTCCAAGAACAGCTCGAACGTGTCTGCATCAAGGACTTCCGCCCATTTATAGCTGTAATACCCGGCGCTGTAGCCGCCCGCGAAGATGTGTGAGAATGAGGATGAAAACGGCCCGCCAAGACGCGGGAACAGGGTGACATCTTTCATATGCTCGTCTTCAAACGCGGCTATGTCGGTTATGCTTGTTGGGTCGGCGGTATGATAGGCCATATCGAGAATGCCGAAACTCACCTGGCGCAGGCCGCCCCACGCCACCATGAAGTGCATTGATGCGCGCAGTTTTTCAATCAGTTCCGCCGGAATTTTCTCACCGGTTTCATAGTGGCCCGCGAACATATCAAGCGTTTCTTTCTCGTAGCACCAGTTTTCCTGAACCTGAGAGGGAAGCTCGACAAAATCCCACAGTACGTTCGTGCCCGCGACGGAGCGGTAGGTGACGCGGGAAAGCAGCCCGTGAATGGCGTGTCCCATTTCGTGGAACAGAGTCGTCACCTCGCCGTGGGTGATAAGGGATGGTTTGTCGGCGGTGGGTTTTGTGAAATTGCAGACAATCGCGATTACCGGGCGCTCAATGTGGCCATTGAAAAGGCCTTGATCGCGGTAGGAAGTTTTCCAGGCGCCGTTTTTCTTTCCCTCGCGCGGGAAGAAATCGGTGAATAACGTTCCGATGAAGCTATTATCCCTGGAATCGAAAACATCAAAAACTTTTACATCCTTGTGCCACGTGTCGTACCCGTCTGCGGCTGTGAACTTCAGGTCGAAGAGCTTGCTGAAATGCTCAAAACATCCTGAGAGAACCTTATCCAGAGGGAAGTAGGGGCGGAAATCCTCGGAGGAGAAATCAAACAGTTTTTGTTTCAGCTTTTCGCCGTAATAAGCCACGTCCCACGGTTTAAGTTCATCAAGGCCGTCGGTTTCTTTGGCAAAGTCCTGAAGTTGTTTCAGGTCTTCCTGCGCGGCGGGCTTGTAAGCGTCTTTTAGTTTGTTCAGGAACGTCATGACGGTTTCCGGCGTTTCGGCCATGCGCTTTTCCAGCACATAATGAGCGTGGTCCTGATAGCCAAGCAGCTTGGCGCGCTGATCCTTCAGGGTTACAATCGTTTTGATGTTCTCGCAGTTATCATATTCCCCGCCGTAGCCCCGGTTGGAAAAGGCGCGCCACATTTTTTCGCGCAGATCACGATTATCGGCATATTGCACGAAAGGAACATAGCTGGGGTAATCCAGCGTAAAGACCCACTGGCCTTTATGTCCTTTTTGCATGGCCGTGAGGGCGGCGCCCTCAATGGCGCTTTCTGGAAGGCCAGCAAGGTCCGCTTTGTTCTTGATCACCAGTTCAAACGCTTCAGCCGATTTCGTGGCGTTATGCATGAAAGAGGGGCCGAGGGTGGAGAGAGATTCGTTAATTTCCCGCAATACCTGTTTTTTTGACTCGCTGAGCAGGGCGCCGCCGCGCACGAAGCCTTTATATGTCTCATCAAGCATCGTTTTTTGTTCGGGGGACAGGGACAGCGTTTCGCGCTTGTCGTAGACGGCTTTGACTTTTGCGAAGAGCTCTTCGTCCAGGATGATGTCGCTGGAGAAATTTGCGCAAAGCGGGCCGATCTGCTCCGCCAGTTCATGCAGCTTGTCACCGCCCATGGCGGACAGGGCATTGTAAAATGTCGATGTTACCTGCCCCATCATTTCTTCAGCAATTTCCATGGCAACGATCACATTTTCAAAATCGGGGTCTGCGTCATTGGCCTTTATGCGTTCGTAATGGGCGCGCGCATCTTCGATCGCCTGCTTTACGGCGGGAAGGTAATGTTCCTCTTTTATCTTGCCGAATTGTGGGGCGTGATTGGGAAGGGGGGAAATTTGCAACAGGGGGTTATTCGACATTGATATTCCTTTTTTCGTTCATATGACATTATATGGGCCTTATGAAGGGCGCGCCAAGGTCTAAAGAGTTCGATGATGTATATTTTTCCGCAGAAGACGGACTGGCGGAGACGCGCCACGTATTCCTGGAGCATAATAACCTGCCCGCGGCATGGCAAGGTACAGCAGGAGGGGGCGGAGAGTTTGTCATCGCGGAAACGGGTTTTGGAACGGGACTGAATTTCCTGAGTGTTTGGAAGCTTTTCGAGGAAACCGCAGCGCCCGGCTTGGCGCTGGAATTTATTTCCTTTGAGAAATACCCCTTAAGGGGTGAAGAGATTGCCGCCGCCCTGTCGGTGTGGGAGGAGGTTCTTGCGCCTTATACGCGCGGTTTGTGTGCGGTTTACCCCAAGCAAAAACAGGGGGTTCATGGACTGAAAATCGCGGAAAACGTAACGCTGCGCCTTGTTTTCGGGGACGTAAATGTGGAAATGCCTAAATTGCAGGCGCTGGTGGATTGCTGGTTCCTTGATGGGTTTAAACCATCATCCAACCCCGAAATGTGGAGTGATATTGTGTTTGCCAATATGGCGCGCATGAGCAGGCCGGGGGCTAGTTTTGCCACCTTTACCGCCGCCGGATTTGTGAAACGCGGCCTTGCAGCAGCGGGCTTCGAGGTTGCCAAGGTGCGCGGTTTTGGCCGTAAGCGTGAGATGCTGGTGGGGCATTACCGCGGAGAAAAACCATGAGGGTAGCAATTATCGGCGGCGGCTTGGCAGGCTGCGCGGCGGCTTATATGCTGCGGCGGGCAGGGGCGGAGCCCGTGATTTACGAGGCGGGGCCCGCTCTGGCATCCGGTGCTTCGGGCAATATGTTGGGCCTCTATAACCCGCGTCTTTCTGCGCAATTTTCACCCGAAGCGCAGTATTACGCCGGGGCGTTTATGCTGGCGCGTGAGGTGTTTGCCGGGCTGGAGGGCATAGAATGGAACCCCTGCGGCGCGCTTCACCTGATTACCGATGAGAAGAAGGAAAAGCGCCTGCGCGGCGCGCTGGAGAGCTGGGGCTGGGGTGAAGAGGATATGAAGTGGCTGGGTTCCGATGATGCCTCCGCCGTTGCAGGGGTGTCGGTTCCTTATGAGGCGCTTTACCTGCCTGCCTCGGGCAGCGTATCTCCGGTCAGGCTATGTGGGGCGTATACGCAGGGTGTGGAGGTTCACTTAAATACGCCTGTTTTTGACTTGGAAACACTGGAGGCTGAAGCTGTCATTCTGGCCTGCGGCGGCGCTGTGAAAGATTTTATTCCGGGCCTGCCGCTGCAATCCGTGCGCGGGCAGGTCACGCATGTGAAATCGCAAGGGCCGCTCGCCGGCCTGAAAACCTGCCTGTGCTATGGCGGATATGTTTCGCCGGCGCAGGAGGGCGTGCATATGGTCGGATCGACGTTCCAGCGCTGGCTGGCGCATACCGATATCCTGCCGGAAGATGATGGAGATAACCTGCGAAAGCTGGGGGATGCGGTTCCGGCCTTGGGGGGCGCTTATGAGATTGTCGGGCATCGTGCGGCCCTGCGCACGGCTTCGCGCGACCAGTTCCCGGTAGTAGGCGCTGTGCCGGGCCGGGAAGGGGTGTATGTTTCCACGGCACATGGCTCGCACGGCATTATCAGTTCCATGATGGCGGCACAGCTGCTTGCCGGCATGATTTCCGCGGGCCCGCCCGCTCTGCCTGAAAGGGTGATTGAATGTCTTAATCCGGCCCGTTTTTTGTGATAACGTCCAGTCCATGATTTTGCCCTTTTTTGCCCTTGTTGCCGTTCTGGCCTTGATCCCGCTGCTCAGCCCGCTGGCTTTGCGAATGCGGCTGGTTGACCGTCCCGGCGGGCGCAAGCAGCACAGGGGCGCGGTTCCCCTTATTGGCGGGCTTTGTATTTTTCCGGTTTTTATGATTCTGACGATGATCGGTGGCGGGAATATTTCCGCTTTGTGGCCTTTTTTTACGGCGCTGGCACTGCTTCTGGTCATAGGTGCGATTGACGATCGTTTTCAGACGGGAGCATGGCTGCGCTTTGCCGTGCATATTACGGCGGCCCTGCTGATTGTTATCCCGGGGCATGCGCAAATATACAATCTCGGCAATCTGTTCGGCGCGGGAGATTTTGATCTCGGTTTTATGGCCTTGCCATTCTCGCTGGCTGCGGCGGTTTTGCTGGTTAATGCCATCAACCTGATTGACGGTCTGGACGGATTGGCAGGGGGGACAGGCTTTGTCATTCTTTTCTGGCTGGCGCTGGCGGGCGGTTTTTCGGCCATGCCGGAGCTGATGGTCCTTATGGGTGCGCTGGCGGGGTTTCTGTTTTACAATATGCGCAGTCCCTGGCGTAAGAAAGCGGCTGTGTTCCTTGGTGATGCCGGGAGTCTTTCCCTCGGACTGGCTATTGCCTGGTTTTCCATGACGCTCGCTACCCGGGCGGATGTCGCGCTGGAGCCGATCAGTGTGGCGTGGATACTGGCCTTGCCGATCTTTGATATCTGTGCGCAATTTTTCCGCCGTGTGCGCGAAGGGCATCATCCCTTTACCCCGGACCGAGGGCATTTTCACCACCATTTTATAGAGGCTGGCGTCTCGCCGGGCAGGACAACCTTTATCATTCTGCTCATCAATTTTATCCTGGGGGCAACCGGGTTCCTGGGTGCGCGTGCGGGCGTGCCGCTGGTCTTCCTGACGGTGACGTGGATTGCGCTGCTGCTGGCGCATATGGCGGTTTCCCTGAAGCCTCGGTTTTATATCGGCCTGTTTAAAAAGCTGGCCTGAAGCGGGGAAAAGCGGCATGTGGATAAAGAGCACTTTAACAGGTGCGCGCCCTTGAGCCGGATAAGGCGCTTGCCTTAGGATCGTTATATTGACGATACGGGGCGCTATGGCCGGAAAACTAACATTCACATACGGGTTGCTGCTAACCTCCTCGCTGATACTGGCGGGGTGCGGGCTTATGGAACCGTGGGGCGGTGGCACAAAAGTCCGTACCAGCGAAGACCTTCTTGCGGCTGAAGGGTCATGGAACCTTGTTGAGGAAAAACGTGTCCCTTCTCCTGCCCAGCAGCATGCAATGGCCCGTAATGAAGTTAATCCCGACCAGATGCAGAATTCTTCCTATACATCCCAAAACAGGCCGCAAATGATGGCCAGCGGTGAGGATATCCATTTCCGCCTGTTGCGTATGGAACGGGAAGTGCAGAGCTTGCGTGCCGATTTCAATAAGCTTCTGCCTCCGCTTAAACAGCTTCTGATATCCGACGCAAGGCTTCAGCAGGCCATCAGCGAGGTTGAAAAGGCCCGTGGTATGCCGCCTTCTTCCTATTCTTCCCAGACGCCTCCGCCGATGAAAGCGGCATCTGCAGTGCGCCCATCGCCGTCACACAGCAGCTATAAGCCGCCTGCGTCCAGTGGCGGACCGGGCGTTCAGGGCGTGCGTATCGGCGAGCATCCGGGAAAGGTGCGTGTCGTGCTGGATATGAAAGGGCCGGGCACATTTAGCTATGACATCGATAACAATGAAAAGCTTCTGGTTGTAGAGCTGCCTTCAACGCCGTGGTCGGCTGCGCGCAGCCAGAGATTTAAAAATAACCCGCTGATTGCCGGTTACAGCGTCAGCGACAACGGTAGCGGCGGCAGTGTTCTTGTGCTCGAACTGAAGCGGGCCGCCAAGGTTGTGGAATCGACAACGCTTGCGCCGAATGCGGTCTATGGAAACCGTATTATGATTGATGTTGCCGGGCTTTAAGGGCGCGTTTGTCAGTTCATACAGGTGCCGGGCCGGTTTTCTTTCATCATAGATACAGTTAGCCAGGTTTCTTGCCGCGGTCAGCCTGCTTTCTTTCCGGGGCTTTTTTTCGGCATGATTTTATTCATCACGGTGGTTGCCGTCAGGTCGCCGGTGACGTTGACCGTAGTGCGGCACATATCCAGCAGGCGGTCCACACCGATGATCAGGGCGATTCCCTCCGGCGGAACGCCGATTCCCACCAAAATAGTGGCCAGCACGACAATCCCCACACCGGGTGTGGCGGGGGTGCCGATGGATGCGCCGACCGTGGTAATAACCAGCATGACCGTTTGAGTCATTGAAATCTCCACGCCGAATACCTGGCACAGGAACAGGGCGGCGACCGCCTGGTATAATGCCGTACCGTCCATGTTGATTGTAGCGCCCAGCGGGATGACGAAGCGTGTAATCTCAGGGCGGATTTTCAGTTTTTCTTCCGCCGCCTGAATGGAAAAAGGCATGGTGGCAGCGGAAGAGGATGTTGAGAACGCCAGAAGCTGGACTTCCCTGATCCCGGCCATGAACGTGCCGACTTTTCCACCCGTCAGCGCGATGATCAGAAGGTAAACCATCATCATACAACCCAGTCCCGCGAGGACGGTCAGAGTATATAATCCGACACTGAGCAGTGCATCAAAACCAAGGCGGATAACAATATTGCTGAGCAGGCCGAAAACGGCGTAAGGCGCAATCAGCATGGCCCAACTGATGATCTTCATGGAAATCACCTGCCCTGAGACACACAGGTTTTTAAACGGGCGCCCGGTGGCGGCGGGAATGGTCAACAGGGTGATTCCAATCAGAATAGAGGCGATAACGATCTGCAGCATATCGCGCTCCAGCTGAGCCCGTGCCGGATTGGTCGGAATAATGTTGGCGATGCGCTGGGGGATGGTCAGATTTTCAAAAGTCGTGCCGGGAAGGCTGCCGATCGCGGCGCCGGAAGTAAGGGCATCATGCACTATCGCCTGGTCGATAACCGCCCCGGGCTGGATAATGTTAACCAGAAGAACCCCGATTGTAATGGAAATGGCGGTGGTAATGATGAAATAGGGGATGATGCGAAGGCCCATGCGCCGCAGGAAATCAAGCGAGCCGCTTTCGGCGATGCCCAGAACGATAGAGCAGACGACCAGCGGGATAATAACCATCTGGATCAGGCCCAGAAACAGCGTGCCGGGAAGGGCGAGCCATTCCCCGGCGGCGTAAGCGTGTTCCTTGTCCCAGACGGCCATTCCCTCGGGAGAAAGTGCCAGTCCGACCAGAACGCCGGCCACCATGCCGGCCAGTATTTTTATCCATAGGTGTTGATGTAGTATGAACTGCGTCGTGGCGCTCATGCTTTTGCCGCGTGGGCTTTGATGTTTGGCAGCAGGCCGGGTTTTACGGGCAGGCATGGGAATTCCTCCGTTCAGGTTGTTGCACCTGGATCCAGTATGCTAGAAAAATAAGAAAATTCGAAGGGTTTGTGTTTGCGCTGCGTATAAAAAAGTATAAACCCTAACAACGAGAGGACTGAAGAGATGAAAAAAATACTCGCAATTGCGGCGCTGGCTATGGTTTTAGGCGTACCTGCGGCTTTCGCCGGACAATACGGCAACGACGACCATAAAGGAAAATTCTTTGAGATGAGTGATAAAAATGCCGATGGCGTTATTTCCAAAGATGAATTTGTCAGCTCTCATGCGGCGCGCTTTGATGAGATGGACGCCAATGGAGACGGCAAGGTTACGGCGGAAGAAGCGCAGGAGTTTGGCAAAAAAATGCGTGATTCAATGCGTGAAAAATACAAAGATCGCAAAGCCATGCGCGAACAATGCAACAAGAATGGTATGCGTTCATTAAACGAATAAGCGTGATTGTATGGCAGACCGGAACGGGGATAGTGATGAGCGTTTGATGGCGCGCATACAAAGTAATGACCATCGGGCCTTTACTATCCTTGTCCGGCGTCATGCCGGAAGATTTTTCGCCACGGCCTACAGGATGTGCGCGCAGACGCAGGAGGCGGAGGATATTGTGCAGGAAGCGTTTCTTAAGATATGGCAGAAACCCGAAATCTGGGTGCCGGGCCGCGGGGCGAAATTTACAACGTGGTTTACGCGGGTGGTGATGAATCTGGCCGTTGATCGTATGCGTTCACGGCGTCTTTTCGCAGGTGATGACACTTTGATGGCGGTGGCAGATAATCACCCGGGACAAGCGGAAGTATTGCAGCGGGATCAGGAGCAGGAAGCGCTGGAGAAGGCTATACAGAATTTGCCGGAGCGGCAGAAAATGGCATTGAACCTTTGCTTTTATGAGCAAATGAGCAATAAAGAGGCCGCCAGAGTTTTGAATGTGAATGTGAAGGCGCTGGAATCGCTTTTGATGAGGGCAAAGACAACGCTTAGAAATGAGATGATACGCGGCGGCTTTGTGGCGAAAGCGGGATGAGAGCGAAATAAAACGGAGGATAAAGAAGGTAACACGATGAAAGATGATCTGAACACCCTGCTGGCGCGCCGTTTTGTGCCTTCGGCGCCGTCTAATCTGGCGCAAAGCATTATCGCCGGCTCGCTTTCCGTGTCTTACGGGCCCGCTATTCGCCTGCCTGAATGGCTGGGTATTGTTCTGGATAATGTTATCATGCCGCGTCCGGCGGTGGCTTTTGCGCTTTTTCTTATTCTGGGCGTTGTGACCGGGATATATATGGAGGGACATGCCTTTACGGATGCTCAAAATCTCTCGTCTTATCTTCAACTTGATGAATCCCTGGCTGTAGGAGAATGGCTGTGACCAAGAACCTGAAAATCATATTTACGGTCTCTCTGTTGCTGAACATCATTTTGATCGGAATACTGGGCGGTTTTGTTTATAAGCGCATTCATCATGACTGGTTCTACGGGGGGCGCACAGAATTTGACCCGGAAACCCGGCATATGGCGGCAAAGGTTATGCGTAAGGTGCGTGGCGATGTGCGTGGCGAAGTGCTTAAAATCCGGGTGACGCGCAGCAAGCTGATGGAGATTCTGGAAGCGAAAAGATTCGACGAATCGGCTTTTGACGCGACGGCGGAAGAATTGCGGAAATCGCACGATAAAATCGTGACCAAGAAGATACAGGCGACCAAGGAACTGGCAGCCGAGCTCCCCGATGAAGAACGTCAGAAACTCGCCGGGCGGTTATCCGAAGCTTTGGGCGAAAGGCCGCATCACCGCCAGAGCTGGTACAAGCGCAAACAGGCGCCTAAACCGGGCGAGAAGCCTGCGGATTAATCGTAAAAATTTAATTGTGGCGTTCGGCGTAATGCTTTTGGCGCTGGCGCAGGGATTTTTCGCGCTCGGGTGTTAGATTGCTATGGCAGTGGTGACAGGAAACGCCGCTTTCATATTCGGGGCGTTTGACATCTTCGGCACTTAAAGGCTCGCGGCAGGCATGGCAGACGGCCCAGTCGCCTTCTTTCAGCCCGTGACCGACGGAAACGCGGTGATCGAATACGAAACATTCGCCCTTCCATTTACTTTCTTCTTCGGGGACTTCCTCCAGATATTGCAAAATGCCCCCTTTAAGATGGTAAACATTCTCGAATCCGTGGGCGAGCATATAGGCGCTGGCTTTTTCACAGCGGATACCACCAGTGCAGAACATGGCGATTTTCTTGTGTTGCGCGGGATTGAGGTGTTTTTCCACCCAGTCCGGGAACTCTGTAAACACTTTCATATCGGGGTCGATCGCCCCTTCGAAAATTCCGACCTTGGTTTCATAATCGTTGCGTGTATCGATCAGTACGACCTCTGGGTCGTTGATCAGATCGTTCCAGTCTTTCGGTTTCACATATTCTCCGACAAGCTCGCTGGGATTGGCTTCGGGCTTGCGCAAAGTGATCAGCTCTTTTTTCGGGCGTACTTTGAAACGGTTGAAAGGCTGTTGCGTTGCATGGGAGTATTTTAGCTCGCAAGCAACAGAACCCTGCCGCACGCCAAGTTTTTCATCCAGAAACGCAATCATACGATCCATGGCTTCGGGCTGCGCGGCAATCGTTCCGTTTACGCCTTCCGGCGCCAGCAGCAGCGTGCCGCAGATGCCTTCTATGTTTTTTGCAAAAGCATAGATTTCCGCGCGCAGGGCGGGGATATCTGCGATGGGGGTAAATCTGTAAAGGGCGGCAACTTTAAACATGGGGGATTTATAAGCCTGCGGGGATAAATTTGCAATCATTTGATAGCGGCGGCGAGCAGTTCAAAATCCCGCGTTTTGGTATCGCCGGATTTCCAGCACAGGCCGATCTGGCGCTCCGGTGGATGTTTTCCCTTAAAGGGGAGAAGGCGAATCCCGTTTCCCAGCGTGGCGGGGCTGATGGCCATGGCGGGTAAAAGCGTAATTCCAAAGCCGTGGCGCACCATTTCGATCAGGGTTTGCAGGCTGGTGGCGCTAAAGGTTTTGCGCTGGCGGGGAAGCTGGATGTCACAGGCCGAGAGCGCGTGATCGCGCAGGCAGTGCCCGTCCTCCAGCAGCAACAGTTTTTCCGGCTCCAGGTCTTTGATGTCGATGGAATTGCCACGCACATTAAAGCTTTCGGGCATGGCGACTTGGAATTCCTCAGCGAATAAAATCTTCTGCGTGCAGTGGGGGGTGTCATAAGGGAACGCCATCAGCGCGATGTCGATTTCCCCCCGTGCCAGCTTGTCCAGCAGACGGTCGGTCATATCCTCGTGAAGCTGCAACTCCAGCTTCGGGAATTTACGGCTGAGAACGGGCAGGATGCCGGGAAGCATATAAGGCGCGATGGTCGGGATGATACCCAGGCGCAGCGGGCCGCTTAAGGGCTCGCACAGCATTCTGGCTCGTGCGACGATCTGGTCCGTATCCTCCAGGATGGTGCGCGCCTGCTGCGCCACTTCGGCGCCGAAGGGGGTAAGGGTGATATTCTTGCGTCCACGCATCACTAACGTTTGACCGATAATGTTTTCCAACTCTTTGATGCCGGCGCTTAGTGTGCTTTGCGTGACCGCACAGTTTTCGGCGGCAGCGCTGAAGGAGCCTGTGTCCTCAATGGCTGTGAGGTAGTTTAGTTGTCTGAGTGACGGGCGGATCATGAAATCGAAAATATCATATAAAAAAGAAAATTAGTATCGAAAAATTCGATTTAAACTTTCGGAATTTCTTGTTGGATTTTCGCGCTCTTATGGGGCAGGGTATGTCCATCAAACGTTCAATTTAAACATATGGAGAAGAAAAGAGATGCTAGGCATTGGTGATAAATTACCGGAATTCGAAGTAATGGGTGTAAAGCCCGGTTTCAATGTGCATGAAGAAAACGGCGAAAGCGCGTTTGAACCGATCACGGAAAAAAGTTTTGAAGGCAAGTGGAAAGTTGTTTTCTTCTATCCCAAGGATTTCACATTCGTATGCCCGACGGAAATTGTCGAGTTTGCCAAGTTGAATGAAGAGTTTACCGACCGTGATACGGTTGTGCTGGGCGGCTCCACAGACAATGAATTCTGCAAGCTGGCATGGCGCCGCGAGCATGCCGACCTGGATAAGCTTAACCAGTGGAGCTTTGCCGATACTAACGGTTCTCTGGTTGACGGTCTGGGGATTCGTGATGCCGAAGCGGGCGTAGCCCTGCGCGCGACGTTCATCGTCGACCCACACAACGTGATCCAGCATGTGAGCGTGAACGGCCTGAATGTCGGCCGTAATCCGAAGGAAACACTGCGTATCCTCGATGCGCTGCAATCCGACGAGCTGTGCCCGTGCAACCGCGCGGTTGGCGGCGATACAATCGATGTATCCGCGGCGGCCAACGATCTTCAGAAGAAGAAAGCGGCTTAAGTTTACTTCCCCCAAAGGCGGCAGTGGTTTAGCCGTTGCCGCCTTTATTGACTCTATTTGAAAGGAAAAACTCATGTCTATCGATAATTTAAAGGCCCAAATTCCCGATTACGCCAAAGATATCAAGCTCAACCTGTCTTCCCTGACCAATGATGAAACGCTCAGCCAGCAGCAGCTCTGGGGTACTTTCCTGGCTTCGGCCCATGGCGCGCGCAACCCTGCGGTTGTAGCGGCTGTTGAAGCGGAAGCGGCGGCGCATCTTTCCCCGGAAGCGCAGAATGCGGCAAGGGCGGCAGCAGCAATTATGGGCATGAACAACGTTTATTACCGGTTTGTACATCTGGCGGCCAATAAGGAATACGCCAATCTTCCTGCCAAGTTGCGCATGAACGTGATCGGCAGTCCCGGCGTGGAAAAGGCCGATTTCGAGCTGTGGTCGCTGGCGGTTTCCGCCATAAACGGCTGTGGCATGTGCATTGATGCGCATGAGGCGAACCTTAAAAAGGACGGGTTGAGTACCGAATCCATTCAGACGGCGGTGCGCATCGCGGCGACGATTAATGCCGTGGCGGCCATTCTGGATGCCGAGGGTGTATCGGACGCGGCATTGGCACAGGCTGCTTAAGCTTTTCTAGGGTAGCCTTTTTTGCAAGTTTCGTAAGAATGAGGTATATTATTACGGAAATATAAGGTGTGCTATAGAAGCTGAATTTACGACTATTAACAATTACATGCCTGAGCGTCCCTCTGGGGCCGCCCAGGCTCTATGGGCGATTCAGATCGCGGCGATAGATTGCGTAAAATGGCGCGGGCACCAAAGAATAGCTGCTATTCTAGGGTCTCATTCGGTTCACCATTCCTATACTAGATTCGCGCAAATCTGGTGCGATGCACAAGGCCGACCGCTGAAGAACCCCGCAACGAATAAGCTTTATCCCGCTATTCAAGTGAGGGGCGCATTGAACCCTGGTGCTGTTTCCCCCAATACGGGCGAATGGGAATCCGGCTTTAATTATCAAGAGCTTAAGCGGGTTTTTTTTGCAGATAGAGCTCAGAGGCTGGCTAATATGTTTGGTGCCTCCGGGGGGGCGAATTATTTTGCCGCGCCACGCAAACTTCGTATTTTTTTCCATTATGATGACCATGATATCGGATTTAGAGAGCCCGATTATGTTCTGGAAGATCCTGTTTTCCTAGGAGGCTTTGATGAGATGTTGGACCTTTGGATGGAGGAGCGGATGAAGAAGGCAATAGCGATTAACAGGCAAGGCCCTGATTATGATATACGAAGATGTAATTGCCATACGGTAACCACAGCCCTGAACAGCGATAATCCCGCAGCGGTACAGCGATTTATTAAAGAACGAGGAATATTGCTCTGGGGGGCTAAATCCGGGGCCATTACAATCCCTGATCAGGGAGCGCAGGGGGGTGAATTAGCGCCAGCAGCTTCTTGAAAGCTATAAATTATAAACTAATTGACAATTTTAAGTACTTTCCGTATAAATTTCGTTTCGTTCTCCGCGTAAGCGGATTTTGTTTTTTATAGGGGAGAGTTAAATTAAAAATGACTGAACCAAGAGAAGCTACAACTATTAAGGATTCGGCAAGATTTCGGGAGGTTTTTTGCGCGGTACGCTCTGGAAAGCCTACTAGTGTCACAGATGTGCGTATTGAGAGGGGTTCTCGTTTTGAGGCCCGCAAAATTGAAGGTAATGTTCAGGATGTTGCCGTTGCCGCCAGTGTATTACCCTTGAGCGAAGCGATCGCTTTAAGAAATAGTTTGGCGCAAAAACTTTCTGATGGGCAGGCGATTGAACATAGAGGAATCGGGCATATTAGCAATTCAGAATGTAACACATCTATTTTGCTGGCAGGTGCAGGAGACGCTGAGCGCTGTTTTGCATTATCGCGAGCTTGGGCTGGAAGTCAGGTGGACCCGGAAGCTATTCGCACTATTTCAGATATAGACCCGCCCTCAAGCGTTTTGACGCCGGAAAGCGAGCCGGATGGCTATCGTGTTTTGAGTTTCAGAATTAAGCTGCCGGGCGATAAAGAAGTTACGGATTCGCTTGAAGCGGCGTTTGATCGCTGTCCGTCCGCTTCGTTTGCTTAGCCCTCAACCTGATGCACATAAACCTCCCGGTGAGGGTAGGGGATGTGGATTTTGTGTTTCTTGAATGCATCCCACAGGGCAAGCAGGACGGCGCTGCGGATATTTGTAACGCCGGCTTCGGCATCCTTGATCCAGAAACGTAAGCTGAAATTAAGCGAGCTGTCGCCGAATTCCACAAAATGACACACCGGTTCGGGGTCCTTGCAGATACGGTCGTGGCAGTTTTTTGTCGCTTCTATGGCGATATCGATTATCTTGTGCGGGTTATGTTCATAAGCTACGCCGAAGCTGACATCCAGCCGTATCAGGGTGTTTCCGTGGCTCCAGTTTACGACACGTTGCGTAATGAATTCTTCATTCGGTATCAGGTATGATTTATTATCGCGGGTTACCACCTCGGTATAGCGTGCCGCCATATTATTGACCCAGCCGAAAGTTCCGCCTTCCATTTCGATCACATCGCCCGGCTTGATCGACTGGTCCATCAGCAGCAGCATGCCGGAGAACAGGTTCGATATGCCTTTTTGCAGGCCAAAACCGACCCCAAGACCGATGGCACCGCCGAATACGGCGAAGAGGGAGAGGTCTATCCCCGCGGAGGTGATGCCGATCAGCAGCGCCATGACCACAAGGCCGATGCGGATTCCCTTGGCGATCAGGACTTGGGAAGAGCGGGTAAGACCGGCGATTCTGAATATGCGCCGTTCAAAAAAACTGGAGGCGAAAATCGCCAGGTAAAGCACGCTGAACAGCGAAAGCCCGGCCTTGATGACAACCAATGGGGAGAGGCGGAAATTGCCCACCGTTAGCGCGACAGAATCGAGCGCCGCTGTGGTCTCATCCAGTATGCCGAAGATAGAAAGCGCGGCAATGGACCATATAACCAGCGCGAAAATATTGCGTACGAAGCGGTTATCTATGAATTGCAGGACGATACGAATAATCACCCAGGCGACAAGAAGTTTGTAAATTCCTTCAAGCAGGTAGACATTAACACCCCCAAAACCATTGCTGACCATGAATACGTCTGTGATAAACAGGGCCATGAGCGCCATGAAGGGAAGAGTGAGGCGCCGCAGGTTATGAATGATCCTGCGGGCCTGAAACGGCATGTCCTTGCCATTTATAAAATCTTCCAGCGGTTTATTGATAAAACGATAAATGAAGCCTGCAAGGGCGAAACAC
>CAZBNG010000033.1:0-22481 GCA_964493095.1 uncultured Pseudobdellovibrionaceae bacterium | reverse complement strand
CAATGACGCGCTCTACCACTGAGCTACAGCAGCGAGGAACCCCGCTCTGCGCAAGGGTTATCCACAAGCGCCACGGACACTACAATAAAATGCTTAGCGTGTCACCCGCCTTTTTTCTATAGTCAGGTTATATCCATACCGCGATAAAACAGGGCCGTAAAAAATATGGGACAATCCGCACCTGACAAGAAAGCCCTGAAGGCGGAAAAGCGCGCCGCCGCGCTGCGGGAAAACCTGCAGAAGCGCAAAGGCAAAACCAAGCCTGCGGCGGGCAAAGGGGCAAAAGGAGAGAAGTAAGTTGGATAGCGTAAAACACAAGGAATTGCTGGAGCGCGCCGCCGCATCGCCACAAAGCGCGGATTTTGCCGATCTGGCCATGCTGCCCGGCCTGCTGGCGGATCACCAGATTCGCGAACTGGCGCAAAGCAAGGGCATGATTGATCCATTCGTGGAAAAGCAGAAGCGCGACGGGGTCATTTCTTATGGCCTGTCTTCCTACGGATACGACGCGCGCTGCTCCGATGATTTTAAAATTTTCACCAATGTCGATAACGCGCTGGTTGATCCGAAAGCCTTTTCGAATCAGAGTTTTGTTGACAGGAAGACCGATATTTGCGTAATACCCCCTAACAGTTTTGCACTGACCCACACGGTGGAGTATTTCAGGATTCCCGACGATGTGCTGGTGATCTGCCTTGGCAAGAGCACCTATGCGCGTTGCGGACTGATCGTGAATGTCACCCCGCTGGAGCCGGGATGGGAGGGCCACGTGACCCTGGAGATATCCAACACGACCCCCCTGCCCGCGCGGGTCTATGCCAATGAGGGCGTCGCCCAGTTTTTATTCTTTAAAGGAAGCAGTGCCTGTGAGACCACTTACGCAGACAGAGCCGGAAAATACATGGGACAGCGCGGGGTCACCCTCCCCAAGCTCTGATGAGGTTGCCCCCGCACAAGCCGCCCCGCAAACCGCCGGCGGCATGGCCAGAATCCGCATTCGCGGCGGGCAGGAGCTAAACGGCATAATTCCCATTAGCGGCGCAAAAAATGCCGCCCTCAAGATCATGTGTGCGGCCCTTCTGACCGATTCCCCGCTGCATCTGGAAAATACGCCCAACGGCCTGCGCGATATAAGTTCACAGGTAGAGCTTCTGAACTATCTGGGCGCCACCGTGGCGCAGGACCGCGACCTGATGACCATCAGCGCAAAGAACATCCATACCCAGACCGCCCCTTACGAGATTGTCCGCAAAATGCGCGGATCCATTCTCGTGCTCGGCCCCCTCCTCGCGAGGTTTGGCGAGGCACGGGTAAGCCTGCCCGGCGGCTGTGCCATCGGTACGCGCCCGGTAGACCTGCACATTACGGCACTGGAGGAAATGGGCGCAGCCATCACGCTGGAGGACGGCTATATCCATGCCAAAGCACCGCAGGGCGGGCTAAGGGGCGCGAAAATCCTGTTCCCCAAGGTTTCCGTCGGCGCGACCGAGAACCTGCTCATGGCCGCCACACTGGCCAAAGGAACGACCGTGCTGGCCAATGCGGCGCGGGAGCCGGAAATAACCGATCTGGGCGAATGCCTCATCAAGATGGGCGCGAAAATCACCGGCTTGGGTACGGATACGATCCGGATTGAAGGGGTCAGCGCGCTCAATGGCGCCCATCACGCCATCCTCCCCGACCGGATCGAAACCGGTACCTATATTATCGCCGCAGGCATGACCGGGGGCACGGTGCGCCTGCAAAACGCCCGCATTGAGCATTTAAACTCCCTGCTGGGCCTTCTGACGCAGGCGGGCATGGAGATCGACCAGGACGGCAAGGATATTATCGTTTCGCGCAACGGTCTGCGCCTCAAAGGGATTGATATTATGACCGAGCCCTATCCGGGTTTTCCCACCGACCTGCAGGCGCAGTTTATGAGCATGCTGACGCTGGCCGAGGGTGCGGGCATGGTAACGGAAACCATTTTCGAAAACCGCTTCATGCATGTGCCCGAGCTGGTGCGCATGGGCGCCAATATCACCGTGCAGGGTAATTCCGCCATCGTGCGCGGGGTAAAAGCCTTGAAAGGCGCAGAAGTCATGGCGACAGATTTGCGTGCCTCTGTGGCCCTCGTCCTGGCCGGGCTGGTTGCCGAGGGGGAAACGGTAGTGCATCGTATCTACCACCTGGAGCGCGGGTATGAGAATATCGTGCAAAAGCTCGGCAATGTCGGCGCCCGGATCGAGCGCGCCTAAACTTTACATATATCAAATTTCTTGTTAAAACCGGGCATGGGAATTTTTAAGGACGGTTTACAATACGGGCTTGGTATAACAGGTGTTGCCGCTGTGGCTTTTGGACTGGGCTCAATGTTCGTACCCGGCGCAACAACAAGCATGTTTAACGCCATGGCAGCAGGCCCGCCAAAATATAAAGCTCTGGCAACCGCCTTTAGCGCTATGAACCCCTTTCTGGCGATTGGACTGGCCGTGGTCGCTTTGGTGGCAGCACGGGCGTTGAGTGACGATTCCCCTTCTCCCAAACCAACCTGACACTTCCTCCAAAACCCCAGCCATCTAAAATCCGCATAGAAAAGCTTGCATTTTTTCCGGGGCTTTGTTAATAAGCCGCCAAAATGACTAACCGGAGAATAGTTATGCACAACGAGCAAGACAAAAAACCAAAAAAAATCAAGCCAGTACTTATGTTTTACACAGGCTGGGGAAATTCACCGCTTGCTACAGGGCTACCTGCCTACATGCCTGGCTGGAGCACCCATCATTATACTTATGCAAAGGGTGCCGTGGACCATGCAAAAAATACCGCTAACCCCATCCCCAAAGCAATTATCCTGAATGTCGGCATAGTCCCTAAACAGGCTTATAAGGACCCCTCCGAAGTAGAAAACAGACTGGCTATAGCGCTGGCAGGCGATTTTAACGATGTTGCAGATTTGCAGTTTATTCGACATGCCATTGCGCTTATTAAAGCTTACGAAGGCCGTCCGGGAAAATCACGCACACTTCCGACAGTGTTCCTTGAGCGCTCATCTGAAAACTCAGAGCAAATCGCGCAGGTTATAGCTAATCATACCGGTCACCAAATTCACCTGTTTGAGGGGCCCGTTACGCTAAAAACAGATTATAGTCGCGGAGAAGCCACACCGGTGCCGATACGCAACCTTAAGCCCCTTCTGGCCCAAACCACAGCGGTATCGCCGGCGAATACCCCCAGCACCGCTCCGGCCATTAAAGCCGACGTACCGAGAGTTGAAGCAGCCTAAAAGGCAGCTTTCCCCCTTGCGGCGGTGCGGCAATCCCTGTATGTCCTTCCTATGACTGGACAAAAGCTCATTCTCGCGCTGCCCAAGGGACGGATTCTGGAAGAACTCCTGCCGCTGCTGGATGCCTGCGGGATAAAGCCCGAGGCGGAATTCTCCGACGAAAACAGCCGCAAGCTGCAATTCACCACCAATAATCCGGGGCTGGACATCATCCGCGTGCGCGCCTTTGACGTGGCAACCTTCGTGGCGCATGGCGGGGCGCAGCTCGGCGTGGTTGGCTCGGACGTGATTGAGGAATTCAGCTATGACGACCTTTATTCCCCGCTTGATCTGGGAATCGGCAAATGCCGCCTGTCCGTCGCCATGACAAAGGCCGAAGCCGAAAAAGACGCTCCCGCCCGCTGGAGCCACATTCGCGTGGCCACAAAATACCCCAACCTGACGGCCCGTCACTTTGCCAGCCGCGGCGTGCAGGCGGAATGCGTCAAGCTTAACGGCGCCATGGAAATCGCTCCGGCGCTGGGTTTATGCCGCCGGATCGTGGACCTTGTTTCCACCGGATCGACGCTCAAAGCCAATAAACTCGTGGAGATAGAAACGATACTGGACGTATCGTCTCGTTTAATCGTAAATCGTAGCGCTCTTAAGATCCAGCCCGAAATTATCGGAGACTGGATCGAAAAATTCCGGAAGGCGGTTTAGCCTGTCATGCAAAACCACCCCGCAACCCCTTCAGATCAAAGTAAAATTAAAACCATTGAACTGTTACATGAGGAAGCGGCGGAGTTTAGCGCTCTGATCGCCCGCGACCGGGCCACCGCCCTGCAGGACCTTGCCCTTGAAAGCGTGTTTCAGCTGGAGAAGGATTCCGGTGGCCCCTATGACCTCAGCCTCTCGATTGAGGAAAACCGGCTTGTTTTCCGCATCAAAAACAGCGCAGGCAAGCCGCTGCCCATGCTGGTACTGGCGTTAAAACCCTACAGACGCATCATTAAAGATTACTTCCTTATCATGCACAGCTACGATGCGGCCCTTCGTGACGGAAAACCCTCCCGTATCGAGGCCATTGATATGGGCCGCCGTGCCCTGCACAACGAAGGAGCCACACTGCTTCAGGAACGCCTGGGCGGTAAAATCAGCATGGATCACAGCACCGCGCGGCGGCTGTTTACGCTGATTTGCGTGCTTCACGCCAGTAAAATGGCTGTGTGGCGTTAACGATCAGGTGGGGAGTATCCCGGCCCGATGTGAACACCCCCTTGCATTTCAAAGAAATCGCGCTATAAACAACACCTTGTAAGATTTACTGGTCGCTTGATTTTGTTTTTTCAAAAGGCACGAGCGACGAAGAGTAGAAAACTACTTAAGGAGCGAGTAACGCTCTGAAAAAACAAAAGGAAGCGGCCAGATGGCAAAAGAAGATCTCATGGAGTTTAAAGGCGTGGTAAGCGAAGTGCTTCCCAACGCGATGTTCCGTGTGACCCTTGAAAACGACCATGTGATTCTGGCCCATACCGCGGGTAAAATGCGCAAAAACCGCATCCGTGTTCTGCAAGGCGACGTTGTGGTCGTGGAAATGACACCCTACGACCTGACCAAGGGCCGCATTATTTTCCGTGAGAAATAATTCTTATCTACGACGCTCTAAGTGCAGCTCTTCTCGCCCATAATCGGGTTTACCCTTAAGCCTCTCATTTAAACGGTGAAAAACAAGGGTCTGACTAGCGCTCGCCCTAATGGCTTTTAGAACCTCGTCAGGCATTTCTGCGTTCCCCGTTAAAATCTCTTCAGACTCACAAAATGCAACAAAGCCGCGTATTGTTTCAATATCATCGACAGACATCATCGAGGATGTCTGTCGAATGCTTTTTAATTGAGAAAGAGCGTCATCAACCGCCAGCTCTAATCCCGTAACAGCCGCCTCATTCATATCGAGATAGAAAGTATGATTCCCTGCCGCACTCTCACGCTCACGAAGGGTTGCAATATGCGGCCTTATCTTATTATCAATTCGCGCTTTTAAGGTACTAAGATCAACCATTTCGGAGGGGGTTTCTTGCCCTGCTGAGTCTTCTGCTACCGTGGATTGCCCGCCTTGCCAATCACCAAAAAGCCTACGCGTAGCCGGGCCCGCGCCTAAACCTCGTTTATCTGGATCACTAGCCATAGCCGCCACTCCCGTTTATATATTCTCCGATAGAGAATATGACCTTCACAGAATTATGTCAATTTTTAACTGCTAAAGCGACAAATTAATAAACACTGAAAGCAAAAGAATGCATAACCATCAAAAGCTCATCCTTGCCTCCGCTTCTCCCCGGCGCATCGACCTGCTCAGGCAGATAGGAATTACCCCGGCAGACATCATCCCCGCCGATATTAACGAAGAACCGCTGAAAGATGAATTGCCGCGCGCGCTGGCACAGCGCCTAGCCCTTGAGAAGGCACAAACCGTTGCCAAAACGCAAAACAGCGCCTTTATTCTTGCCGCAGATACTGTCGTTGCTTGCGGACGGCGCGTCCTGCCCAAAACGGAGGATGAAAAGGCGGCACGCGATTGCCTGAGCCTGCTTTCCGGGCGACGCCATCACGTATATGGGGGCATTGCCCTGATTACGCCGGAAGGCAAGACGCTCTCATGCGTTGCCGACACTATCGTACAGATGAAACGCCTGACCGCCCGCGAAATTGATTCCTACATCACATCAGGGGAATGGAACGGGGTGGCGGGCGGCTATGCGATACAGGGACGAGCCGCCGCTTTCATCAAATTCATTCGCGGGTCATATTCCAATGTGGTCGGGCTATCGCTTTATGATACAATGAAATTATTGGATGGCGCCGGTTTCGCCCTCCACGAGTAGGAGCAGGGATTTTGGACATTCTCATCGAAGAATTAGGCGGCAGCTTATGGACGGCGGCGCTGCATGAAGGCAGGCTCGTCGGGCTGGAGGTTGACCCGGTCTGGGAGGAAGTGCGCTGGGGCTCCATCTACTGGGCGAGGGTGAAAAGCGTGGACAAAGCGCTGGACGCCGTTTTTCTTGATCTCGACGGCGACAATACGGGCGTTTTGTACAATGCGGACACACGGTCGTGGACCAAAGACAAAAAAGTTGCAAAAGGCGGCTCTGTCGCTATTGGCAAACGATTTAAGCCCGGCGATTTCGTGGCCGTGCAGGCCAAGACGGCTTACCTTCCCAAACAGGACGAGGAAATAGGGGATGCCGAGAACAAAATCCCGCAGATGAGTATGGATATCACCCTGCCCGGCCGCTACCTGATTTTTTGCGCTTATCTTGACTGCAACCGCATTTCCCAGCGCATAAGAGACAAAGCGCTGCGCAAAAACCTGCACAAGATGCTGGACTCGCTGGAAGGGCTGGAAGGCTTCATCCTGCGCAACGCCGCCGCCAACACGCAAACGGACATGCTGCTGCGCGAAGCCAAGATCCTTAAGGAAACATGGGAGCAGGTGCAAAAATATCTCTCCGGCGAAGATCCCTGCCTGATCATGGAAGGCCCGGATGCCGTGCAGCGCGCGCTAAGCGACCAGGCGGACAAAACCATCGATCATATCGAAGTCGTGACCATGGACCACTTCGCCCACGCCGAGGAATGGTGCGACGTGTTCGCCCCCGACCTTGTCACCAAGATCGAGCCGGTGGAACTGGAAGATGCCGATCAGGACCTGGCCCTATATCATTACCGCGACATTATCGGGCAGATCGAAAGCCTGTTTCACTCCTACGCCATGCTGCCGGGCGGTGGAAACATTATCATGCAGCACACGGCGGCGCTTACGACCGTCGACGTGAACAAGGGCGGGGACAAGCGCGGCAATCTGACCATTAACGTCGAGGCGGCGCAGGAAGTAGCGCGGCAACTGCGCCTGCGCAACACCGGCGGCGCGGTTATGATTGATTTCCTGAAATTCCAGAGCAAGAAGGAAGAAGGCAAGGTTATCGCGGCGCTGGAACAGGCGGTATCCGAAGACCCGTGCACCGTGCAGATTCACGGCGCCACATCACTGGGCTTTATCGAAATCACCCGCAAACGCCGGACCCCGCCGCTGGAAGAGCGCTTTGAAGGCGTAGCGGAAATGTAACGCCTTAATAATATTCGTATTTTTTCAGATCAACGCCGATCAGCTTGGAAAGTTTCTTATTATCCACGGCAAACATTTCGCGGATTTTGGCACTTATGACGGGATCGGATTCCCCGTCCGCTCCTTTCAGACGCCCGCGCAGAAAGAGGTAAAAATATTCTAGATCAAGCCTGGAAAACAGTTTTTCCCAAAGCGTTCTTCGTCCGGTCTTTTTATGCTTCCAGCGCAGCGGAAGGAAACCCAGCCCATTCGTATCGGACAAGGCAAAGCGGTTCATAATGCGCGCAAACTTAATAACGCCAAGGGGATAACTGGCATTAAAACTTGAAGCTGGCAGGCTGCCGCCGGGTTTTACACCGATGAAATCGCTGACTTTCTTAACAAACCCCGCCGCATCTTCCTCAAGCATTTCAAGGGGCAGCGTTAGCACCTTATCCTTACTCAGCAATTCCTGATAAAACGCTACGCGCCGGGAATAAAAAAGGGAATGGACATTAAGAGAGGCCGGTGGCTGGAGGCGCGCATGCAGGTGGTATTCCTGTGCTTCGGGCGTATAAAACTCTCCCTTGTAATAAAACAGGTATTTCGCGAGGGAATGAAAATACCCCATGCGCACCATGATCCGGTACATGGATTCCACAAAGCGGTCCTGACGGCGCAAAATCACGATAAAGCGTACATTGCCGAATATTTCCTTCAACAGGCGGGCAATCTGCTCCCCCGTAACGAAATTGCCGTACATCGGGCCGACAAGCTCTTCCATAGAGAGGATAATCTTTTTTTGCGGCACACGCGCCAGCGCCTTTTTTACCTTTTGTTTTAATGTCCTAATATCACAATCAAAAGGGGCGCTTTGCGTAATGGTCGCAAAAGCCTCATTAATATCCACTACAATGTCGCTATTTGCGCCAACATAGTGACATTCATCACCTTCATACAGGGGGTAGAGATATTTCTGCTGGTATGTGGAAGCGTTCCGGGGAAAGCCTAGGTGAATAACAACTTCTTTTTCCATCGGCGTAACATCCCAATCGATAAACACCTAAGGATGGTGCCCGGGGGCGGAATCGAACCACCGACACGGGGATTTTCAATCCCCTGCTCTACCCCTGAGCTACCCGGGCCCTGCAATAGGAGTACTGCGTTCAGACATGCGCTTATAGGCGAAATTATGGGGCATGTCTAGTAGCGAGATATAAGAAATTAAGAGAGAAGAAGGAAGATTCTGCTCCCGGCATCTTCCCTCTGCCCTTTTCCTGTTTTACAATAGGCAACATGTCTATTTCCGGTAAAACAGCATTAATTACAGGCTCTACCAGCGGAATCGGCTTGGGCATGGCCCGCGCACTGGCTGCACAGGGCACCAATATCGTACTGAACGGCCTTGGCGATGCTAAGGAAATAGAAACCACGCGTAAAGCGGTAGAAAATGATTTCGGCGTTAAGGCCCTGTTTCACGGTGCAGACATGACAAAGCCCGGCGAAATACAGGACATGATGGCAACTGCGACCGATAAGTTCGGCGGCATCGACATACTGGTGAACAATGCCGGCATCCAGAACGTGGCCCCGGTCGATGAGTTCCCGCCGGAAAAATGGGACGCCATTATAGGAATTATCCTGTCTTCCAGCTTTCACACCACACGGCTTGCCGTGCCTTATATGAAGACTAGAAAATGGGGGCGCATTATCAATCTGGCCAGCGCGCACGCCCTAGTCGCCTCCCCGTTCAAATCGGCCTATGTCGCAGCAAAGCACGGCCTTCTGGGCTTTACCAAAAGCGTGGCGCTGGAAGTCGCGCAGCAGGGAATCACGGTCAACGCCATCTGCCCGGGCTACGTCAAAACCGCGCTGGTGGAAAACCAGATATCCGCTACTGCCAAGGCGCGCAATATGAGCGAGGAAGACGTGATTAACAATGTCATTCTGGCTGCGCAATGGACCAAGGATTTCGTGTCTATAGAGCAAATCGGCGCTCTGGCGGTCTTTTTATGCTCGGACAGCGCTTCCAATATCACCGGCACAGCCCTGCCCATCGACGGCGGCTGGACCGCGGCCTGACTCCATTAGTTCACATTTTATCTAATTATTACCTGCCCTTAACCCTTATGTTTGTAAAATAACAGAATAGGTCCCGCGAGACCTTACACGTTAATGGGAACAAAATTATTTTTAAATAATATCAAGGGACTAGGGACAGGGATTTATTAAATGGCGCAGAATATCATTAAAGATTTTTCACAAGACAACGCATCACATCAAAATTCGACAATTACTGTTTCTTCGGAAGGTTCGGAAGTTAACCTGCCCGACGCCTCTTTTGTCCGCGATGCCGATCTGTCCCGCGATGGCATGGACCTGGTCATGCACGGCCCGCAGGGCACGGTTGTCGTTCAGGATTACTTCGCCGCCGACCCGGCACCCGACCTGATTGCGCCCGACGGCGCGCGCCTGACTTCAAATCTTGTTGATTCCTTTACACAAAGCGGCAACCAATACGCCAATGCCGGCTCCATGACCGATGAAAGCCCGGTCGGCAATGTCACCGAATTTAGCGGAAACGCCACCGTCAAGCACGTGGATGGCTCCGTGGAAACCGTTACGATCGGCACACGCATCTACCAGGGCGATGTCGTCGAGACGGGTGGTGACGGAGCGGTGAACATCGTTTTCGTCGATGAAACGGAATTCGCAGTTTCCGAGGACGCCCGCCTGGCCATTGACGAATATGTTTACGACCCTTCAACGCAGGCGGGAACGCAGAATTTCTCGGTCCTGAAAGGCGTGTTTGTCTTTACATCCGGCATGATAGGCCGCGACGACCCCGATGATGTGCAAATAGAAACGCCCGTCGGCTCTATCGGCATCCGCGGCACCATTATCGCGGGCGACGTCAGCCATGGAGAGATCACTGTTGTAGAGGGCGCAATCGTCCTGACCGACTTCTCCGGCAATCAGGTCACGCTTTCCAATCAGTTTGAAACCGCCCGCTTTAGCACGACCGGACACGGCGTAGAGAATATCGGCCAGCTTTCCGCCAACGATGTAGCGAGCAAATTCGCCAGCGTTTCAAACGTGGCACCAAACCTGTTTTCCTCTATCGGCGATGCGGCTGCGGAAGGCCAAGGTAGGTCTGCACAAGGAGGCGAATCCGCCAATGAAGCGAAAGGCGAGGCAGACGCACAGGATTCAAAGGCAGGCTCCGATGGCGAGGCCCAGGGAGATACCGCCGCGACAGACGGCAAGGCCGCGGCACAAGGTGAAGCCAATGGTGATTCATCGAAAGGAACAGATGCCAAAGGGGCCGAAGGAAAAGGCACAGACGCGCCCGCGGACGGGGCAAACAAGGCGGCGCCAGCAGGAGAGGGAAGCCCAGGAAACGAGGCAAAAGCCAATGTGCCTGCCACCGAAGCAAGCAAAGCAGCAACCGCCGGAGAGACGGCACAAGGCCCCGCTGCCGGCCCGGCTATCAATACAACAAACACGCAAGCTTCCAAAGGCGGGCTGGCCTCCCTTGCGGGTGATCACGGCCCGGCGACAAATACCACGATAGCGCCGCGAGCTCCTGTCGCGCCAGCAAACCCCACAACCTCAGGAACTTTAACCAAAGGCACGATTGCCGGAAGCACTCTGGGCAATGAACCGTTGCGAGACCCCACCATTTCAAATACAACCAACAATACGTCAACGGACACGACGTCAACAGTCGTAACGCCTAACGCCACTTTTCTGACACACAGCTACAATGAAATCGTAGACGGCGTTACGCCGCCTTCTCAAACCGTACTGGCGCAAATAAAAGTGGCTGCAGGCAGCAATGTCGGCGTGTCTGACTTTACTTTCAGCAATATCCCTTCCGCCCTGCTTACAGGCGGTAAAATTCACGTGGAGCAATCCACCAGCGACCCGACTGTATTCAAAGTCATTGTGGACAACACAACGCAAATTCGTAACGGTCTTGACTTCGACCATGTAACACAGCTTTTACAGGACAGCAGCAACGCCAAGGTTACCGTACGAGGTGAAACGCTCGATTTAGGCCATCAGATTCTTACAAACATTCACGATGTAAATGAGGGGCCGACTTTCGCAAAATCGGCAAGCGCATCAAACGGCTATGACACGCAAGTATATGAAGGCCATACCAGCGATTTCGTGGACAGTGTTTCTCTTGAACATTTTCGCGCCAGCGACGCCACAAAATGGACGTTTGATTTCAGACAACTTTTTACAGACCCCGATTTCGGCCGCGATTCAGGAACAGACGTACTGGCCTCCGGCGCACAGGGCAATATCGCCGAACAGCTTACTTACCAGCTAAGCGCCAATACGCTTTCGGCCCTGAACACCCATCTCGGCAACGAAATTTACGCCGTCCGCGATTCCAACGGTACCGCCATCAATCTCAGCACGGGCCTGTTTAACGGTTCCCTCTATATTGAATTTACCAGTACCACGGCTTCGGACTTTGATTTCAATATTGAAATACAGGCAATAGACTCGAACAATAACGCCAGCGGCTATCAAAGCTTTAAATTTGAATATCTCGACAGCCATGTGTTCCTGGGTACGGACGTTAACCAGAACTTCACGACAGGAAACCAGGTCATCGCCGTCAACCCCGGCGTCGGTATTTCCTCGGGGTCGTTTTCCATCAACAGTGATGGAAACGAGGTTTTCTTTGGGCTTAACAACGACAACGGAATAACGATTGAAAGCAACAAGACAGGCAATACACTTCACCTTGGCAAAGGCGACGACTCTACTCTTATAGATACCAACGCCTATAATAACATCATTATCGGCGACGAGGGCAACGACACAATTACAATCCGCGGAGCCGACAACAATATTTACGGCGGCCAGGGAAACGACAGATTCATTCTGGACGTCGCATCAAACGGCAACCTTCTGGCGAATGTCACATACGGCCTTGCCCATAGCGGAACCGACTCCCTTTATGACGGTGGTGCCGACACTCTGGCTCTGCCCCCGCAAGGCACCAGCGGAACCGCCACCGCAGGAGGAGATGTCCTGAAATTTCAGACCGCAAACAGTGAAACCGTTAACTTCAGCCTGTTCAGCAGCAAAATACACAACATCGAAACACTGGATTTTGATAACACTTTCTCCGATACAGTCGCACTAAGACGCCAGGACGTTATCAACATGACGGACGGCCGCAACACACTGATTGTCGACCTTGAAGGCGGAAGCGGCGCTGATCAGCTTAATTTTGATGCGCAAGGAGCAACGTTCACTCAAGGAAGCGACGTAACGGTAGACTCCACCACGTACCACTCTTATTCCGATGGAACGGTGACCTTGTTAATCAACACAGATGCGGCAAACAGCACGAATGTCAGCGGTTTGCCGGCTTAAGAAAATCAATGCGCAAGGACGCGCTTAACCGCTTCCTGCCATCCCGCATATAAAACATCACGTTCTACAGGGTTCATATGTGTCTCGTAATACTTGGCCCGTGCCCAGATGCCCGCAATATCCTGAAGGTCACTGAACAAACCCGCCTGCAACCCCGCCAGCGCCGCCGCGCCCCATGCGGTGGATTCCGCAACCTTTGGAATTTCCACAGCGCAGCCCAGCATATCAGCCAGAAATTGCGTCATAAACTCATTGGCAACAAGCCCTCCATCGGCCCGCACCGTTTCTACCTTTACGCCGCTGTCGCCCTGCATCGCTCCCATCAGGTCGCATGTCTGGTAAGCCTGCGCCTCCAGCGCAGCGCGGGTAATATGCGCTTTGGTACTTTCCCGGGAAAGCCCGCAAATCAAACCTTTGGCTTCAGGCTCCCAGTATGGCGCCCCCAGCCCTGTAAAAGCAGGCACAAAATAGACGCCGTTATTATCGGCAACGGAACGTGCCAGAGCTTCACTTTCCTTCGCATCGGCAAAAATACCCAGCCCGTCACGAAGCCACTGGATCGCAGCCCCCGCCACGAAAATCGACCCCTCCAGCGCATACGTGACAGAACCGTCCAGCCTATAGCCTATAGTTGTTAAAAGACGGTTTTGCGATTGCCGGAATGACGGGCCGATGTTCATCAGGACAAAGCACCCCGTACCGTATGTCGATTTAACCATGCCCGGCTCGAAACAGGCCTGCCCGATCAGAGCCGCCTGCTGATCTCCCGCAATGCCACCGATCGTCAGAGCATCACCAAATAAAAGCGTTTGCCCAAACGCAGCCACGTTATCTTTTACCTCCGGCAACAAGGCTCGGGGTATATTAAAAAGCCTAAGAAGCTCTTCGTCCCATTCCTGTGAGCGAATGTTGTAAAGCATGGTACGAGAGGCATTGGTTGCGTCGGTCGCATGTACTTTGCCTTCGGTCAAATTCCACAAAAGCCAGCTATCGACCGTTCCAAAAGCCAGTTCGCCGCTTTCCGCTTTTTGCCGCGCTCCGTCAACATGATCGAGTATCCATGCCACCTTGGTGGCTGAAAAATAAGGATCGAGCAGCAACCCCGTCTTTTCCCGCACCACTTCCTCGTGTCCCTGCGCCTTCAGCGCCGCACAGATATCAGCCGTGCGGCGGTCCTGCCAGACGATAGCGTTATATACCGGCTCGCCGGTTTTGCGATCCCAGATGATAGTGGTTTCACGCTGGTTGGTAATTCCTATACCCGCCACATTATCGGCATTTTCCAATACGCCGAGGCAAGCCCAGAGCGTATCCTCCCAGATATCTTTTGCATCCTGCTCAACCCAGCCTTTATGGGGGTAATGCAGCGTCAATTCTTTTTGCTTTACCGATAAAATACGGCCCTCCTGTGAGAACAATATCGCGCGGCTACTGGTCGTTCCCTGGTCTATGGCCAGTAATGTTTTCATACTCACGGAACATACTCCTTCAAAAGCGCAGGCAGCGCTTCCTGCAAGGCGTGGCGGGTTTCATCGCTGATATGCAAACCGAGCTTGGAGCGCCGCCACAAAATATCCTCAATCCCCCGGGCCCATTCCTGTGAGATCATGTAACCGATCTCGGCTTCAAAAACGTTATCGCCGTAATGGACCCCCATTTGCCCCAGCGACCTGATCCCTGTGAGAAAATAATCCATACGTGTGCCGTAATTACGCGCATAACGGTAATTAAGCTCCGCAGGCAACCACGGATACAGGTGCGTCTGTTTGCGCAAAAAAGCATCGAAATCCTCGAACTCACCGCCAGGCAAGATCGCTCCCGCCGTCCATGGCGGCTCGTCGCTAATCATGTTCACCACGTTTTCGGCAAGCTTGCGGTAAGTGGTAAGCTTTCCTCCGAAAACCGAAATCATGGGAAGCCCCGAATCCTTATGTTCATAGAGCCTGTAATCACGCGTTGCCGCCTTGGCGTCTTCGGTACCTTCATCAAACAGCGGCCGCACACCGCTATAAGCCCACTGCAGGTCTTCTTCGGTAATACTGTCATTAAACGCTCCGCTGTAAGCCTGGCAAAGGTAGTCGATTTCCCTGCCTGAGATTCCCACTTGTGCCGGATCACCCGTATAATCTTCTTCCGTCGTGCCTATCAGGGTAAAATCCCCCTCATACGGAATAACAAAAACGATCCGCCCGTCTTTCTGCTGGAGCATGTAGGCCTGCTCGCCCTCATAGCGGCGTTTCACGACGATATGGCTGCCCTTTACCATGCGGATACTCGGCGTTCCCGGCCCGTCCTGTCCGGTCAGTCCCAACAGTTTATTAACCCACGGTCCCGTAGCATTTATAATCATACGTGCCCGGCAAACTTTATCATTACTTTGTACGTGCCAGACCCCCTCGTCCTGCCGCAGGCCGGTGCATGGCATATGTGTCAGGATACGCGCACCTTTCTCAGCCGCGCTTTTGGCATTCAACACGACAAGACGGGAATCGTCGGCCCAGCAATCGGAAAATGAAAAAGCCTTTTTATAATCACGGGAAAGCGGTTCGCCATATTTATGCCCCTGACAATTAAACCCGTGCGATGAAGGGAGGGTTTTCTTCCCCCCCAGACGATCATAAAGCCACAACCCCAGACGGATCATCCAGAACGGACGTTGACCGGAATCATATGGCAAAACAATCGTTAGCGGGCGAATAATATGCGGCGCCATGGAAAGCAGCGTTTCACGCTCCTTCAGGGATTCCTGCACAAGTTTGAATTCAAAATACTCCAGGTAACGCAAACCGCCGTGAATGAGCTTGGTACTGGAAGATGAAGTTGCCCCGGCGAGATCCCGCGCCTCCATCAGAACGACAGAAAGCCCGCGTCCCGCAGCATCACGCGCGATACCGGCGCCATTAATGCCGCCCCCGATCACGCATAAATCAAATACATCGTCGCCTTCGTTCATTTCACAAGGCTACTAGATTCTCATCCGCCAACAAAGCCCTATAGGGTCTTATACAGCTTTGGCGGATGCCGCCGCACGGGCAACCATACGCTGCATGATGATCCGGAGTTTGGCTTCAAGCTGCTGGGAAGAAAACGGCTTGCGAATATAGCCCGTTACCCCGGAAGATTTGGCTTCAACCACAGACTCTATATCGCTGCGCCCTGTGATCATCAGAAAAGGCATATCGGGATCAACAGTTCGCAGCTGGCGTAAAAATTCAACCCCCGTCATTTGCGGCATATTCCAGTCGCAAATGACGATATTGATAAAATCAAATGCCGAATCTACGAAATTTAAAGCTTCCCGCCCGTCTTTGGCTTCAAATATCTGGGTAATCGCGAGCTCGGCAAGCATATTACGCAACATGGCGCGCGCTTCGGGCTGATCCTCAACGATCAGAACCTTAAGGTCTTCGAGCTTTTCCGACTTGCCAGGCATACTGTCCCCTGTTGCTTATTATCCGTATTTAATGTGCCGTTTCCCAATGATCCGTTGTAAAACCGGCGAAGCTCCCCGGCCCTTTTTCTTTATCATCACACAACCTATGGTAAACAAGAAGGGCAAGATCGTCATAATTAAAAGGCTTCGCGACAAACAGGGCTTTCTCGGGAAGAGCGGGAAGTTCCATTTTGGCTTCCCGGCTACCTGCGGGATAACCGCTCATGAAAATCATTTTAGCTTCCGGACGCTCGCATTGGAAGAGTTCAGCCAGTTTCACACCATTGAGTTCAGGCATGATCACATCGGTTAAAAGCAGGTCAATGTCCCCTTCATACTCATCCTGTTTCAAAAGAGCCTCGTTACCGTTTCTAGCGCGAAGCACCGTCATGCCAAGCTGCTCAAGCATGTCACTTACAATTTCAAGAAGCCCCTCTTCATCTTCGGCGACAAGCGCCGTATAGCCTTTAAGCTGTAAACTCCCGACATCAGCCGCCGATCCCTCGATTTTTTTACTCGGCTCCTTATCGCTTAACGGTAGAAAGATTGTAAAAACAGTGCCCTGCCCCACTGAGGAAGCAACATCAATATACCCACCCGCCTCTTTTACCAAGCCATAGACCATGGACAGCCCCAACCCCGTCCCCTGGCCCTGCTGCTTGGTCGTATAAAACGGATCGAATATGCGGGTTATAACCTCATCGTTCATACCGCACCCCGTATCTTTCACTCTCAGATAGGCATAACCGTATATATAGTTTTTATCGGGCATATTTTCAGGAAGTTCTTCCAGACTTGCTTTTCCCGTCTCAATGCTCAACTTTCCTCCCTCCGGCATAGCATCGCGAGCGTTCACGCAAAGATTCATAACAATCTGCGCCAGCGCGTCCTGAGAACACTCAATGGGCAGATAAGCCCCCGTGTTGTTCCGGACAGAGAGTTTTATACCTGCGCCTAGCAGCGGCTCAAGCAACGCCTCCTGCTCCTCTAAAACTTCCACCATATCGATAATACGCTCGGACACCACCTTATGCCTGCTAAAGGCCAGCATCTGCCTTGTTAATGCGGCGCCACGGGCCGAAGCAACTGTGATTTTTTCAAGATACGACTTTGCAACATCTGCTTTACCGAGATTTTTCGATGTCATACGGGCATAGCCGTCCACAATCGAAAGGACGTTGTTAAAATCATGCGCTACGCCTGCGGCAAGCTGCCCCAGCGCCTCAAGTTTTTTGGATTGGAAGAATTCCGCTTCCCGGATCTTCAGCTCAGTCGTTTCCGTGAAGATGCAAATAAACAGATCAAGTTCGGCCAGTTCGTCAAAAACAGGCGTCAGTTTTATATTATACCAGCGCAGCCCCCCATCATCAGAAGCCATGCTCACATCAACATCCGCGTTTTTTGGCTCATCCAATGCCCGGGACAATTTTTTGAATTCCGCATCACCGCAAAATGACCTGAACCAGTCTCTCAGGGACTGTCCGACCAGTTCCCGGCTTTCCAGACCGGTCATAATGCCGAAAGCCTTATTCGCGAAAATAATATCGCAGGATTTCAACTTGGCGTCACTGACCACAATACCATTGCTCGTCGCCTCAACCGCCTGGAACAATTGATAGTTTGAGCGATTCAGGCGCATGAAAGTTTCTTCCTGCCGTTGGTAACGCTGCAAGTCCACAACTGTAACGACAGTTAACCCTTTAGGCGTTTTTTGTACCTCCACAGCCAGTACAAGCCCTAATTCCGTGCTGATAACGTCACGAAAGCCATTATGCGGAATATCCTCCAAAACCCTGTCCATAGCTTTGGCCAGAGATTCTTCCGCTTCTATGGAGTGATCAAATAAATAATCAAGAAAGTCTGGCAACTTATAATCGCCGCCGCTTACGTCCTGAAAAAGAGGCAAAAAATCGAGCGCCTGACGGTTTACACGCAAAAGCTTTTTGTTTTGGTCAAACAATATCAGGCCGTGGCCAATAAGGCTCAAAGACTCATCCCATATTTTCGCCTGTGCCGAAAACCTGCACCGCTGCATAAGAAGGCCAATGGCTACCGCGCAAACCGCCACAACCGATACCGCCTCCGGCAACATGAAAAAATCAAGACTGGGCAACTGGAACATAAAAGACTGTCAATCCATAGTTGTAATTATAAAGTTACCTTAAAACTTATCCCAAAGTCACTTATGAAAGATTAACGCGCTTCTTTGACACATACACTGGCATGTCTAAAACTATAGGCTGTGATTCTTTGCGCTGCGTAATTCATAGACGTTATTTTTCTATGGTGTTTAATCCGCATGCCACAGTTCCGGGCGCACCGCATTTTATGTGATATTGCAGGCGGCAGCATACTGTGCGCCCTTTTGCTTTTTCCGTGCAAGACTGCCCACGCCCTCGACCCTATAGCCGAACCGGACCCGGCAACAACCACGTCAAAATCAGGTTACTCCCCCAGCATGAACGGACCGCTGGGACTCCACACTATCCCCAGCGCCCGCATGGACCCGGCGGGAACGATCACCATAGGCGGGTCCCACGGCGATCCCTATTACAATGCTTTTCTGGGTTTTCAGATTGCCGAGCCACTCTATATCGGGCTGCGCCAAACCTCGCAAAGCCTTGATTTCAAGGATGTGGAAAACCGCCTTTATCCCGGCGCGGATTTGAAACTGCGACTGTTGCGGGAAAGCCGCGCACGCCCGGAAATCGCCATCGGCATGCAGTCTGCGATCGGCCATAAACGCACGGCGGGGGAGTATCTGGCTTTTTCCAAACGGTATAAAGATTTCGATTTCACATTCGGGATGGGATGGGGACGCTTTGCCAGCGCGGGACAGCTTTCTAACCCCCTTAAAAAACTGTTGCCACATTTCGATAAAGACAGGGCGCTGGACGGGGAGGACCCCAATAAACCTTCCGACTGGTTTACTGGTGAACATATCGGGCTGTTCGGCGGGGTTGAATATTTCACACCAGTCGACGGGCTTTCGCTTAAGCTCGATTA
This sequence comes from uncultured Pseudobdellovibrionaceae bacterium, assembly GCA_964493095.1. Lineage (GTDB taxonomy): Bacteria > Pseudomonadota > Alphaproteobacteria > Micavibrionales > Micavibrionaceae > CAYXSX01. Next base: position 3,287 of record CAZBNG010000033.1, on the reverse strand, counting down.
CAACAACGACCGTTATGCGGCGGAAAAGGCCGCCGTCGGGTTCAATGCCCCTGCCCCCTGGTCTGCAGGGCTGAGTTACCAGGCCACCAAAGAACTCAATTTCTCACTGGCGATGCAAGGCTCTGATACGCTTATGGGCAGGCTGGTATATAAAACCAGCCCCGGCGCATGGCCGTATTTTGCAGGAAAGAATAAAAACACCGCCCCCATGCTCCCCCGCCGTCCGGAAAAAACCTTTCCTGAGGAGATGCAAAACGAAGCGGCGGAAGACGGTCTGGATCTTGCCGATATTTCACATAATGCAAACATGGCCAGCGCAGACCTAGAACTTATACCTTACGCTTCCACTCCCGAACAGATAGGGCGCGCCGCCGTGCATATGGCCAACCATGCCGGACCGAATATCGAAACCCTTGGTATTCGCCCCACGCTCTACGGATTGCAAGGGCCACAGGTTACGCTGCTGCGCAGCGACCTTGAAAACGCGCTGGTACAAAAACAGGGAAGCCCGCAGGAAATCTGGCAAAATGCCGTATTTGACCCGGCACCCGTACACAGGGAAAAAACCGGCACCAAAACCACCGGCTCCCGTTCCCTTTGGCCGCGCTTTGACATGCGGCTTGATAACGATTTTAGCCTGACAGAAGAAGATCGCGGGCTTTTGCGCCGGACATCTCTGATTCTTGACGCCAAAACGCCGCAAATAGCCAGATTTTTAATGGGAGGGCTGGGCCTGCGGCTCAATCTGGATGACAACCTCGAAGAACTCGCGATTATCCGGCCCGCCGCCGCAACACCAATTCGCAGCGATGTTAACAGCTACACGCATCCGTTCGCTGCGCTGGAGCGCGGCTTTCTTTCTCTGACACACAGTTTCTCTCCCAATTTTCACGGAGCGGTGACCGGTGGGTATCTGGAGGAGATGTTCGCTGGCTATGGCGGGGAACTTCTTTACCGTCCCTTTGGCAAACGCTACACGCTGGGGCTGGAGGGGTGGCAGGTTTACAAGCGCGATCCGGGCACGGACCTGAATGCCGGGCTGGGCAAATACAATACTTTCACCGGGCATTTTAATGCCTGGTATGATATTCCCCGCTGGGATACGACGCTGGAGTTGAAGGCCGGGCGTTTCCTCGCCGGGGACAGCGGCGCATCAGTTGGCCTGTTCAAACGTTTCGACAACGGGGCAAAGCTCGGTGCCTTCGTAACCCTTACCGATAAAGACGACCCCGACCTGCTGGGCGGTACCACCAACGCCTATCACGGCGTAAGCCTGACCCTGCCCTTCGGATTTGAAAACAGCCGGCGCAACTGGGGCAGCGCAGGCTTTAACGCCGCACCGCTGGGCCGCGACAACGGACAAATCCTGAAAAATCCTATGCCGCTTTATGAACTCACCGATGGGTTTTCAAAACAGCACATGGCGCAATTCTGGAACGGCATTACGGAGTAAAAGTCACGCCCGCTAAACCCCGCTTGCACAAAAAAAGACGCCGTCGTGAGACGGCGCAAGGTTAGGTACCAGATCGGATAAACTAGGAAACTCTGAGTGCTCGTCTTGAGCAAAACTCTATAATTCCAGAATACGTAAAATTTTATGTAAAATCAAGATAAATTTTATATGAAAAAAGAAGGCGCGAGAAAGTTTGTATTTTTACAATAATTTCAAAAGCTTATCAAAATCTTCCGGCAGCGGCGCTTCGAACTCCATAGCCTGACCACTGACAGGATGGATGAAACGGATTACCGCCGCATGCAGGGCCTGCCGAGAAAACCCTGTAATTTCCTCAATAATTTCAACGCTATAGCCGCCTCGTTTTAACGCAGCCCTGAGGGCCGTTGGTTGCGGCCCGTAAAGAGGATCCCCCACCAGCGGATACCCCAGAAACGACATATGGACGCGAATCTGGTGCGTACGACCACTTTCCAGCCTGCATTCCAGCAGGGACAAGACGTCATGATAGGTTTGCGTGACAGTATAATGGGTTTTTGCCGCTTTACCGTTCCGGGCATTCACCGCCATTTTAAGGCGGTTTCGGTGATCGCGGCCCAGAGGCTGATCGATAAACCCCGCCCGGGGCACCGGCACACCAAGAACAAGAGCTTTGTACAACCGGCTCAAACTGCGGTCTTCCAGCTGTGCCGCAAGCCCCTGATGCGCCTTATCATTTTTAGCCGCCAGCATTACGCCGCTGGTTTCCTTATCCAAACGGTGAACAATGCCGGGACGCATCACCCCGCCGATACCCGAAAGGCTATCGGCACAGTGATACAGCAGGGCGTTGACCAGCGTGCCTTGCGAATTACCCGCACCGGGATGCACCACCAGCCCGGCGGGCTTGTTGATGACAATAATGTCGTTATCCTCATACAATATATCCAGCGAGATATTTTCCGGCTGCGGATTTGACGGCGCGGCGGGTGGAACACGCACTTCTATGATATCCCCGGCGGCCACTTTGCGCGAAGCCTGCACACACGCCATCCCGTTTAAAAAAACCTGCCCTTCCGCTATCAAAACCTGTATACGCGCACGCGATAAATCTTCGCTCATACGCCCCAAAACCTTATCGATACGGCCGATTTCATCCTCCGCCGAAATTTCAAAACGGTACGTCTCGTATTCTTTTTCTGCTTGCAGGTTTTTCATCAGGGTAAAAACCGGTAAGGCTGCCGACACGGATCTTCATAGGGGTCGATCGGCGGCGCCGCCAAAAGCCAGCCATCTTCGCTGTAGTGGTGAGCGGATTCCTGCTGATCCGGATCGGCCTGTTCATCCTCATTAGGTAACGCTCCCTCACCTTCAGCACGGTGAAACACCTCGGAACTTCCAATTAAAATCCGTTCGCGGTTCCCCCCCGGAATCATACGCCAGGCGTTTGCCCCGCGCCCGTTCATATAGGTATCGTTGGCAAAAAACGTCCCGCGTGGCGTAAGAGCAAACAACCGCACATGAGGCACGGCTTTCGGGTTATCATTGGGCACCTGCGCATTTATAAGAATGGAAACAAGCCCCCCCTTATGAAACATCATGTCACGCACGGCGAAATCGTTATCGCCCCGGTAATAACGTTGCCAGCTTATATCGCCGTTATCGGTACTGACCGCCATCACCCATCCGGCGCGGTTACCATCGCCAAGGGACGGATATGCCTCTCCCCCGACCACGATATGATTGTCCACAAATTCAACGCCGGTGTTTAAAACAGCAAGGACTCCGCGCGCATACTGGCGCTGCCAGCGCATGGAACCGTCTTCGTTCAACATAACGATCCACCCTGCCTTGC
>CAZBNG010000032.1:0-23796 GCA_964493095.1 uncultured Pseudobdellovibrionaceae bacterium | reverse complement strand
CGGTATCACTCCCTTGTGGTGGAGTGCGATACCCTGCCCGATACGCTGGAAATTACGGCGGTAAGCAGCGACGGGCTGATCATGGGGCTGGCCCATAAAACAAAGCCCGTTCACGGCGTACAGTTTCACCCGGAAAGCATTGCTTCCCAGCACGGGCACCAGATGCTGAAGAATTTTATCTCATGTCTTTAGAGCCGTTCCTGCAACAACCCGGTTCCTTAAGCGAAGAGCAGATGATCGAGGCCATGCGCCTGATCATGGACGGGCAGGCGCAGGACGATGAGCTGGAAAAATTTCTTGTTGAGTTGGCAGAGCGCGGCGAAAGCGTTTCTGAAATTACCGGTGCGGCGCGCGTCCTGCGGGAAAAGGCGCTGAGCCTTTCCGCGCCCGAAGCCGCGCTTGATTGCTGCGGCACCGGCGGGGATGCATCCGGCACATATAATATCTCCACAACTGTAGCCATAGTGGCGGCTTCCTGCGGTGTTCCCGTGGCCAAGCACGGTAACCGGGCGGCGAGCTCCAAATCCGGGGCGGCGGATGTTCTGGAAGCGCTGGGCGTTAATCTCGATGTTTCGCAGGAAAAACTCGAAGAGGCGCTAAAGCTGTTTAATTTCGCTTTCCTGATGGCGCCGCGCCACCATGCGGCGATGAAACATGTCTCTGCCGTGCGCAAAAAACTCGGACGGCGCACGATTTTCAACCTGCTGGGACCGCTGGCCAACCCGGCTGACACGAAACTCCAGTTGCTAGGCGTTTACGATAAAAAATGGCTCAGGCCCATGGCGGAAGTTCTTCAGCGCCTCGGCTCAAAACGGGCGTGGATTGTCCATGGAAGCTTTGGCGATAGTGGCGGAATTGATGAGATCAGTCTGACCGGCCCGACCTATGTGGTTATGATGGATCAGGGGGAAATAAGCGAGGCCACGCTTACCCCTGCTGATTTTGGACTGGACATATGCCGCCCCGAAGACCTTAAAGGCGGCGATGCAAAAGAAAACGCGGCGGCCCTTAAAGCGCTTCTGAATGGCAAAACCGGGGCTTACCGTGATATCGTTCTGGCCAATGCGGCGGTGGTTCTGGTTATTCACGGCAGTGCACCGGATTTAAAAGAAGGCGTGAAAATTGCCGCGCAGGCCATAGACAGCGGCGCAGCGGCAAAGGTTTTGCAGAATTATATAGAGTTTACCAAGGGCGATAGCGCATGAATGTTTTGGAAAAAATATGCTCTGACAAGCGCGAACATGTAGCGGCGCAGCGCGTGCAAATCCCTTTGACAGAAATCAAAAGCCGGATGGCGGAGACTTCCGCGCCGCGCGGCTTTGTAAAAGCTCTGCGCAGCCATGAAAAACCCGCAATCATCGCGGAAGTGAAAAAAGCATCGCCCAGTAAAGGTGTTATACGGGAAGATTTCAACGCGCCGGAAATTGCCCGAACCTATGAACAAAACGGTGCCGCCTGTTTATCTGTGTTAACGGACACTCCTTATTTTCAAGGGGCTGACGATTTTCTTATGCAGGCCCGCGCGGCGGTTTCCATTCCCTGCCTGCGCAAGGATTTCATGGTCGATCCCTACCAGGTTTATGAATCGCGCGCGCTGGGGGCGGACTGCGTTTTGCTGATCATGGCAGCGTTGGATGACGCGCAGGCACAGGAGCTTTACGGCCTTTCGCGGGAGCTGGGCATGGATGTCCTGATCGAGGTGCATGACCGCGAGGAACTGGAGCGCTCTTTGAATTTAAAGCTGGACATGATCGGTATAAATTCCAGAAATCTCAAAACATTAGAGGTTAATCTTAATACCGCGTTTGAACTTTTGAATGCCCTGCCCCCGGCGGCTTTGAAGATCGCGGAAAGCGGCATCGATTCGCATGAAACGCTTCTTTCGCTGCAAAAAGCCGGGTTTGACGGCTTTCTTGTCGGGGAAAGCCTGATGCGTCAAAACGATATCGGCCTTGCCCTGCGCGCCCTTCGCGGCATTTCATAATCATTACTTGACACAAATCATGAACTAAAGTAGAACAAATAGTGACAATATTTGTTGCCGCCTGCGACAAATATCCGAAAAATTAAAAAAGGGATCGATGACATGTTAACCAAGAAACAACGCGATCTGCTGCTGTTTATCCACGAACATATGGAAGACAGCGACGTACCGCCCTCTTTCGAGGAAATGAAGAACGCTTTGGGCCTGAAATCAAAATCCGGGATTCACCGTTTGATTTCCGCTCTTGAGGAGCGCGGTTATATCGAGCGCCTTCCGCACCGCGCAAGGGCGCTAAGGGTTGTGCAACTGCCCGAGAGCTTTAAACCGCAGGTTCCCGCCAACACGCCGCCCGCCTTTATGACGGATATTGCCGGGTATGAGCAGGTGCCGTTGATGGGCAAAATCGCCGCCGGTACGCCGATCGAGGCTATCCGCGATGAGGGCAGCACGGTTGCCATCCCCCCCAACATGATGGGTTCCGGTGAAACCTATGCGCTCACGGTGGATGGGGATTCCATGATCAATGCGGGAATTCACAACCGCGACACGGTGATTATCGAGCGCTGTAACACGGCGGAAAACGGCACGATTATCGTGGCCCTTGTCGATGGTGAGGAAGTCACGCTCAAGCGCCTGCGCCGCGCGGGCGGCAAGATTGTGCTGGAGCCGGAAAACGATGACTACGAGCCGCAAATCCTTGAGCCTCAACGTGTACAGATACAGGGACGGCTGATCAGCCTGATGCGGACGTATCATTAATGGCGAGTGGCTGGCAGAACAGCACCCTGCATATTGAGGTGTACTCTGGCGGAGTGGTTTGAATTTTTAGGGTTCCGCAGCGTGGAACGCTACCGCTTTAGCCCTGAATGAATTTTCAAAAAGTCGTCATTCCGGCATATCTCCCGCGTCATTCCGGTGCCCAGCTGCGCCAGCACCAGCGCAGCGAAAGGCCGGATACATTCAGACGCTCTCGCAAAAACCGGTGGTTGAACCACGGGCTAACCGGGGATATCCGCTGTTTATGCCCGCAACAGGCAGGTCCTTACGTTGTAACTCTTTATCTTATCTTATCTTCTGCGCCGTCCGGCCGATACTTTCCTGCTCTCTGCCCACGCCTTAGCGCCCACTGTCAACCACGGTCCAAGGGCGGTGGCCGCGCAGTAACTGAACGCGTTTTACGGTGACGGCCTTGTCGCCATCAGCTGCCAGCCAAACTCCGTGCGCGCCGTATTTCCAGGTGTCGAATTTATCGATAACGGTTCCGGCGGCGCAGTTCCGTTTATCCACCGGGTCGTCGGCAACCAGTATATCTGCCCAGTTGCAATCTTCGGCAAGGCTGAGCGGCGAGCGGGAAAAGGCAATTTTATACCCTCCGCGCTGCACGTGGCATCCCAGCCGCCCGCAAATCAGGCCCGACGCCTTTTGCCCCTCGGCGGGCCATCCTTCGGCAGCACCCTCTTCCATCCCGTAAAGACTTTCCCAGTTTTCACGGATAAATTTCTCCCGCCGCCGCGTCGAAACTGCCCATTGTCCCCTGCCCGCGCTGTAGCCCACCAGATCGTGGCTGGCACTGACCAGTATATCGGGGGTATGCGCCGCGGCGATCGCAATAACGCCCAGACTCAGCGGCAGCACGGCCAGTGCTTTAAGCTTTCCCCGGACCAGCATAATAACCAGCGCCCCGGCAACAATCCACAGCAACCCCGCGGCGGGCCACTGGGATACGTGCAGTACGGAACCCTCGAGCGCCGCCGTCCAGTGCGCGATATCCAGCATGCCTTCCACCCCCGTACTCATAAGCGATAAGGGAAAACGCTCCAGTCCCAGCGGCATAAGAAGCAGCGAGGCCACCGCCATGGGCATAATGACGAATGCCAGCAACGGCACGGCAATAAAATTGGACAACAGCGAATAAGCCGCCAGTTTCTGGAAATGAAACAACGCAAAGGGCGCGGTGGCCATGCTGGCGATCACGGTTGTGAAACAAACGCCCAGGAAATAAAGTGCCGCCCGCCGTGGCCAGGACGCGCCCGTATGCCAGCGCGACCAGTAAGGCCGCAGCACATCGTAAAACACGATCAGCGCGGACACGGCGGCGAAAGACATCTGGAAGCTCGCCGACATCAGGCTGTCCGGGGCGAGCAAAAGCACCGCGAAAGCGGCCAGCGCCACCAGCCGCAGGGAAATGGCCGAGCGGTCGAAAATAATCGCCAGAAACACGACACCACTCATCATCATCGCCCGCTGCGCCGGGATGGTGGAGCCCGCCAGCAGCATATAGGCAAAGGCGGCAACCATACCGATCACGGCGGCGTATTTCTTGATGGGGTGGCGCAGGGCAAATCCCGGAATGGCGGCCATGATAAAACGGGAGAAAAAGAAAAACACGGCGGAAAACAGCCCGACATGGAGGCCGGAAATCGCCAGCATATGGGCAAGGCCGGAATCGCGGATGGCTTCAAGGTTATCCTCGTCTATCGCCGCGCGCTTGCCCACCATCAGAGCCATGATCACCCCGGCCTGCGGGTACGGCACCGCCGCCTCCACCCGCCGGGCTATGGTATCGCGCAGGCCCTCTGTCATAGCGTCAAAGCCATGGGGCGGCGCATTTTGCAAAATTTCCGGAGCGTTAAAAATAAAACCGACCGCGCCGATCTGTTTAAAATAGGCATAGCGCTGAAAATCAAAACCATCCGGAATGGAAGGCGGGGACGGCGGATTTAAAACGGCAAGTACTTTTACGCGTTGCCCCACCGCGATATTTTCGCTTTTACGCAATTTCAGGCGCACATAGTGCGGCGTGTCCTTAGGGAAAAGCTTTTCAATTTTCAGATGGGAGAGAAGAATCCGGCTCCCTTCCGTTTCGCCTAGATCCTCGATGGCGGCGATTGTTCCCTCCACATCGAGCGGGCGCGTCTGCTTTACAATCATCGGCGCATCGACCATCGCGGTGCGGCACTGCGCCGCCAGAAATCCGCAAGCCATGAGCAGCAGGGCGCAAACACCTAGCCATGCCGCATAGTTTACCCGGCTGGCCTCCCGCTGCGGGGCCAGCAGGAAAGCAAGACAAAACGGAACCGCCACGGCGAAAATCCCGAGCACAACCGGGGGTTCGGAAGGCAGGGCGAAATAAAACCCTATCCCGAAGGCAAGAAATACGGGCAGCCATAAAAACAGCCTGTCTTTTTGCAAAGCGGCCTGCTCCAGCAGCCACGCAGCAATCAGCGCCCCGAAGCCGGGCAGCGGCGCGGGCAGAATATTTTGTTTCAAATTCGGCGCCTGGCGCATCCAAAACTCTTGGCTACAGGGTTGAAATTCAGTAGTACTAGGGCCTGGACCTATAAATATTGTAATTTCTGCGCCCCAAAGGGGTCCGCCATGAATAGCATATCTACAGCGTCAAGCAAGCTCACCGTAGCTACGGCTATGCTATCGCTTACTTTCCTTGTATCTATACTATTCATGACAAACAGAATTTCACAATATTTATAGGTCCAGACCCTAAGCACTCATTAAACAGGAATTGTAAAGCATATGAACGTCGTTACCAGATTTCCTCCCTCTCCCACCGGTTTTATGCATATCGGCACGGCCCGCGTTGCCCTGTTTAACTGGCTGTATGCTAAAAAACATGGCGGGAAAATGCTGTTCCGTATTGAAGATACCGACCGGGCGCGTCATTCCGAGGAAGCGGTCGCGGCACTGATCAACGCCATGCACTGGCTGGAGCTGGATTGGGACGGAGATATCGTCTCCCAGTTCGAACAGCGCGAGCGCCATGCCGCCGTGGCGCGGGAATTGCTGGCGGCGGGCAAGGCGTATGAGTGTTACTGCACGCCTGAAGAGCTTGAGGACATGCGGGAAATTGCGCGCAAGGAAGGCCGCCCGGTGGCCTATGACCGGCGCTGGCGCGATTCAAAGCAAACGCCGCCCAAGGGTATCAAACCCGTTATCCGGATCAAAGCGCCGCTTGAGGGCGCTTCCACGGTGCGCGATCATGTGCAGGGCGACGTTACGGTGCAAAACGAGCAGCTGGACGATTTTATCCTGCTGCGCTCCGACGGCACGCCGACTTATATGCTCTCCGTGGTGGTGGACGACCACGACATGGGCGTAACACATGTTATCCGGGGCGACGATCACCTGAACAATACCTTCCGCCAGAATATCATTTACGATTCCATGGGCTGGGACAGACCGGAATACGCACATTTACCGATGATTTTAGGGCCTGACGGCTCGAAAATGTCAAAACGTCACGGCGCGGCAAGCGTCGAGGAATACCGCGAAATGGGATATCTGCCCGAAGCCATGCGCAATTACCTGCTGCGCCTGGGCTGGAGCCACGGCAATGATGAGATTATCTCCACGCAGCAGGCGGTGGAATGGTTTAACCTTGAACATGTCCAGCAATCCGCGGCGCGGTTTGATTTTGCCAAGCTGGAAAGCCTGAATGCCCATTATATCAACGAAGCGCCCGCAGAGCGCCTGATCGAAGCCGCCGCCGCATTCTTTTCCGTGCCGCTGGACGACACCGCGCGCGCGCGCATCACCGCCGGGATCGGCGAACTCAAATCCCGTTCCAAAACCCTGCTGCAGTTTGCGGAGGAAGCGGCCTTTTACGCAAAAACGCTTCCCCTTGATTTCGATGAAAAGGCGCAGGGCCTGATCGCCGATAAGGAAGCGCTTGCCGCCCTGGGTGAGGCGCTGGCATCTCTGCCCGACTTCACAGGAGACTCCGTGCAGGATTGCTGCAAGGAAATTGCCGGACGCCTTTACGAAGGCAAACTGGGCAAAGTCGCCATGCCACTGCGTGCCGCCGTCACCGGGCGCGGGGCATCGGTTTCAATCTTTGAAGCCTGCGCTATCCTTGGCCGGGACGAGGTTATCGCGCGCCTTAAAGCCGCCATGGAAGCATAAGCCGCAGCCAAAGCGGCAATGGCAGATCGTTGATTTTTCAGGAAATTCAATATACCATGTCTGTGTCTTGAAAGCGGCATTCGCCCGCCCTACATCCTTTCCTTAGTGGAGATTCCAAACAATGTCTGACGACGCCCCCAAAAATGCCTCCGGCAAAACATTCACTCTTACTAACGATGAAACCGGCGAGAGCTATACGCTACCGGTTCTTGAGGGCACGATCGGCCCGGCGGTGATCGATATCCGCAAACTTTACGGCGAAACCGGGCATTTTACTTTTGATCCCAGCTTCACGGCAACGGGAAGCTGCAAATCCCGCCTGACCTATATTGACGGCGAGGAAGGTATCCTGATGCACCGGGGATACACGATTGAGGACCTGACGGACAAAAGTACGTTTATGGAAGTCGCCTATCTCCTGCTTTACGGGGACCTGCCGAAGAAAAAAGAGATGGAAGAGTTCATTCACAACATCACATATCATACGATGGTGCACGAACAGCTGCATTTCTTCTACCGCGGTTTCCGCCGCGATGCTCACCCGATGGCCGTTATGTGCGGCGTGGTCGGCGCGCTTTCCGCGTTCTATCACGACTCGCTGGATATATGGGACCCCCGCCAGCGCGAGATTTCCGCGCATCGCCTGATTGCCAAGATACCGACGCTCGCCGCCATGACTTATAAATATTCCATCGGGCAGCCTTTTGTATATCCGCGCAACGATTTAACTTTTGCCGAAAATTTCCTGCATATGTGTTTTTCCGTTCCCGCCGAACCTTATAAAGTCAGCCCGGTTCTGGCCAAGGCGATGGACAAGATTTTCATTCTGCATGCGGACCACGAGCAAAACGCCTCCACCTCTACGGTGCGTATTGCCGGATCGTCCATGGCTAACCCCTTTGCCTGCATCGCCGCCGGTATTGCCTCTCTCTGGGGGCCGAGCCATGGCGGCGCCAACCAGGCGGTTCTGGAAATGCTTAACCAGATCGGCACGAAAGATCATATTCCCGAATTCCTTGAAAGAGCCAAAGACAAGGACGATCCCTTTAAACTCATGGGATTTGGTCACCGCGTTTATAAAAACCGCGACCCGCGTGCCGAGGTGCTGCGCGCCAGTTGCCACGAAGTGCTGGCCGAGCTCGGTATTGACGATCCGGCGCTTGAACTGGCTATGGAGCTTGAAAAAATTGCGCTGGAAGACCCCTATTTTATCGAGCGCAAGCTGTTCCCCAATGTGGATTTCTATTCCGGTATCATCCTGCGCGCCATGGGCTTCCCGACCTCTATGTTCACCGTGCTGTTTGCCGTAGCAAGAACGGTGGGCTGGGTTTCACAATGGAAAGAGATGATTGAAGAGCCTACCTTGAAAATCGGCCGCCCGCGCCAGCTCTATACCGGCCCGGCACAACGCCCCTATGTGGAAATGAAAAATCGGAAATAACGATTATTCTTTTCCGATAATTTTTAAAACAAAACCGGCGGCCTTTTGTGAGGGTGCCTCGCCAAGCATTTTTCCTATTTTGGAAAAGCCGTTCTTTTGGAATTGCGCCAGCTTAGGCTCTTTGAACAGACGCACGAGCGCTGTCCTGATATTTCCCGACGTGCATTTTCCCTGAAGAAATTCCGGCACCACGGTTTTTTTCAGCATGATATTGGCCAGATGCGCATTTTTGGTTTTGACCAGAAGCCTGACAATCAGCCAGCTAAACGGGCTCATTTTATAGGCGATCACATGGGGCACCCCGGCATAAGCAAGCTCCAGCCCCACGGTGCCCGATACGGCGGCGGCAACGTCGCAGGCCTGCATCGCCGCCCATTTTTTTGACGGATCGGCAACGACATAAGCGGGAATATCAAGGTTTTCGACCAGTTTCAGGGCGTCATACTCCAGATGCGGAAGGGTGGGAACGATAACGGCAAGAGGCTTAACCTGTTCCGCGATCATCATTGCCGCTTCTTTCAGGATAGGGCCAAGCGTATGAAGCTCTTTCTGGCGGCTGCCGAAAAACAGTCCGAGCGTTTTTACGCCGGGTTTTATGCCGTGCAGTTTTTTGAACTTTTCCCCCTCGTCCGCTTTTAAAGTCTCTTCCACAAGCGGATGACCGCAGGCGATGGCGTCAAGGCCGTGCTTTTTAAAATACTCCGGCTCGAAAGGAAAAAGGCAGATCAGCCCGTCGAGGAATTTAGAGACCTTTTTGGCCCTTCCCGGCCGCCAGGCCCACACGGTCGGGGCGACATAATGAATTAGCTTTCCTTTGTAAATTCCGCGTTTTTTGAGTTGTTTGCCCAGGTAAAAATTAAAATCAGGGAAATCGACGGTAATCACCGCTGCGGGCTGGCGTTTTTCAATTTCCTGGCAGGTTGCCACCACGATATCGCGAAGGCGTTTAAGTTCGCCCAGAACCTCCCATATGCCCATGATAGATAAATTTTTCAGGTGCATCAGAGTTTCCATGCCCGCCCCCTGCATCAGGTCGCCGCCGATTCCTGTAAATGTGGTGTCGGGTTTTTGCGCCTTAAGCGCACGGATCAACTGTGCGCCCAGCACATCTCCGGAAACCTCTCCTGCAATTAAAAATATTTCCATTATCTATTCCGCCTGAAATTCGGGAATATGAATGCCCGTTACAAAAATTTTATGCTTGTTGGCAAGCTTAACGACTTCGGCGGGATCGATCACAATACTGTGTCCGGCATGAACGGCTATACCCGAAAGCCCGGCCTGCACGGCGAGGCGGACGGTTTGCGGCCCAATCGTGGGCAAATCGAAATCGCGGTCCTGCTGTGGTTTGCAGGTTTTGACCAGCACGCCGCCCTCCCCTTTACGGCGTAAATGTTTCGAGCGCTCAATAAGTTCGTCCGTCCCTTCAATCGCTTCAACGCCGATAACGATACCCTGCTGGACTATCACCGACTGCCCGACATCCAGTTTCCCGAGCGTTTGTGAAACCTCGACGCCGCGCTCAATGTCGATCATGTGCGCCTTGCCTGGTTTAACTTTGCCCATAACGCCCTCACCTGTCAGGAGATCGTGTGCAAATTCATGAACGCCGTGAATGTGAAAGCCGTCTCTTTCAAGTTCTTTTCTTAGCGCCGCCAAAAGACCGTCATCGCCCAGCGCTCTCATGCCTATACGGGCAAAAAACTCCGCCGTTTTCAGGTCGGGGCGCAGTTCGGCAAGGCTGGGGCGGCGGATAGAGCCTATCAAAACCAGGTCCTGGATATTATGGGCTTTAAGGGTTTTTATAATCTGTCCCGCCGCGCCCAGCCGGCTCCATATATGATTACGGTCTTTAATCACCAGCGGATCCGTCTGCCCCTCAAACCCGACTACAAAGATATCGAGTTTTTTATCGTCACAGACCTGAAGCAGGCGTTCAGGGAGAGAGCCGCCGCCGGCAATAACGCCAAGGCGCTTGATGCTTTTTACTGTATTCAGGGGCGTTATTTCTGCAGAACTTGTTTTTACGCTTGTTTTCTTGGGGGCTGGCATAGGGGGAACCTCGTTTTTTCACGGGCAAATTGTAGCATATCCATGACCAACGGATCATCCGCAAAATCGTTCGCAACCTCACTTAAGCGCTCTTCCAGTGTGCCGTTATAATTAAACAGGGCGTTAAACGCTTTTTGCAATCTGCGGATATCATCCTTGGAAAAGCCGCGGCGCTCAAGCCCTATAAGGTTAAGTCCGGCCAGAGATGCGCGCTCGCCTTTTACGCGGCCATAGGGAATAACGTCGTTTTCTACGCCGGACATGCCGCCCACTACGGCATGTGCGCCGATACGCACGAACTGGTGAACAGCGGCAAGTCCGCCAATAACCGCATGATCGCCTACCGTAACATGCCCGCCGAGCGTGGCGTTGTTGGCCATAATGACATTGTTGCCGATAACGCAATCATGCGCCACATGCGACGCCATCATGAACAGGCCGTTATCACCCACAACGGTTTTCATGGCGCCGCCCTTCGTTCCCGGATTCATGGTCACGTGCTCGCGAATGGTGTTGTTCTTACCGATAACAAGCTCCGAACGTTCCCCTCCGAATTTCAGATCCTGCGGAGCAGAGCCCAACGATGTGAAGGGATAGACGGTTGTTCCCTCGCCTATGGTTGTAACGCCATCGATAACCGCGTGGGATTTCAGCGTTACATTATCTTTCAGGGTCACGTCGGGCCCGATAACGCAGTACGGCCCAATAGAAACATTTGCGCCGATCTGCGCGCCGTCCTGAATTATCGCTGTGGGGTGAATATTCGCACTCATAGGTTTCTTTGTATCGCAGGACCGGGCTGAGCGCCAAATCACGCTTTATTGCATATGGTTACAGGTTACTTGTCGGCCAGCATCGCGCTGAAAGTTGCTTCCGCGCAAAGCTGCCCGTCCACACGCGCTTCGCCTTTGAACTTCCATACGGCACCGCGGGAATGGGTCTTCGTAACATGAAGATGAAGCGTATCACCGGGCACGACCGGCTTGCGGAAACGGGCGTTATCAATGGTCATGAAATAAACCACCTTGTCTTTCGGGTCCCCCTCCATGGAGGCCACGCAGACAACGGCGGAAGTCTGGGCAAGGGCCTCGATAATCAACACACCGGGCATAATCGGGTGATCGGGAAAATGTCCCATGAAATGCGGCTCGTTCATCGTGACATTCTTAAGCCCGACAGCGGACTGACCCGGATCGAGTTCCAGAATCCGGTCGATAAGCAAAATAGGATAACGGTGCGGAATCATTTCCATGATCCGCCTGATATCGACAACCCCTTTTTTGTCTTTTTCGCTCATCCCTACCTTCTAAAACAGCCCATCCAATTAAACGGATTTTTTCTTCTTAATCAAGCGGTTCAATTCCGCGACCTGCCGCAAAAATTCTTTCATCGGCTGCGCCGGGTATCCCATATACACGGCTTTTGCGGGAATATCCCGCATTACGCCGGATTGCGCGGCGACCTGTACCCCGCTTCCGATATGCAAATGCCCGGCGATACCGACTTGTCCGCCCAGAACGACATAATCGTCGATAACAGTACTGCCGGAAATGCCTACCTGTGATACGATCACGCATCCCTTGCCGATTTTCACGTTATGACCGATCTGCACCAGGTTGTCGATCCATGTGCCCTGCCCGATAACGGTGTCCGGCCCTGCGCCGCGATCGATACAGGTTCCCGCGCCGATCTCCACGTGATCCTCTATGATGACGCGGCCAAGCTGGGGAACTTTTACGTAACCGGAGGGATCAATGGCAAAACCAAAACCGTCCTGACCGACTAACACACCGGGATAAAGCGAAACATGATCCCCTATAAAGGCATGAGAGACAACGGCGCGGGCGCCAATGGAGCACTCCCTTCCTATTTTCACGCCCTGACCGATAACGGCCCCGGCCCCGATAAAACAATTATCGCCGATTTCAACGTTTTCGCCGATAACGGCATAATCTTCTATAACGCAGTTTTTTCCGATTTTGGCGCTTTCATCTATGGCCGCCGTTTTCGCTATGGAGCCTTCACGTTGCGGGCGCGGGTAAAACGCCTGCGCCGCCAGCGCATAGGATTTGTAAGGCGTGGGAGAAAGCAGCAGGTGAACCCCTTTGGGGGCCTGCGCCGCAAATTCAGGAGCGACAATGCATATCCCGGCCCTGGTTTCGAGGAACTGTTTCTTATATTTGACATTGTCAAGAAAACTGAGATCGTTCGGCGTTGCGGCGTCTAGCGGCGCTACGTTTTCGACCCTGTATCCGGGATCGGAACCCGGAGCAGCTTCGGCATCGCAAATCCTGGCAAGCTCTTTCAGAGTAAGCGGGTCAGCCCTTTTAAAAAAACGGGGATCGGGCATAGGCGGCCTTCTTTTGCATTAATTATTTTACAGTCACTTTCACACTGCTCAGGGATTTGTTCAGGGCCTTCATCGCTTCATCCGTAATGTCGAGAGACTTTGCGCCGACGACCACATTCTGACGCGTAATAATAAGGTCGTATCCCTTTTCTTCCGAAAGTGTTTCAACGACTTTGAAAATTTCCGTGCGAAGCGTATTGGTTGCTTCCGCAATACCTTCATCCAGTGCGCGCTTTTGATCCTGAACCAGTTGCCGTGTTTTGAGTTTATTGGCTTCAAAATCCTTCACTTTCTGGGAAAATTCCTCTTTTTCCATGGAGGCCTGCGCTTTGGCCAGCTCCTGCTCTTGCTCCCGCAATTTCTGCTCCTGCTTGGAAAGTTCGGCGAGAAATTTTTCGCGGTGCTTGGTCAATTGCTCCTGTATGCTCTGTGCCGCTTTTGAATCGTTCATCAGGGCGCGGACATCGACAACGCCGATGACGGTTTGCGCCCGTGCGGCGGTAACAGGCAGCGCGATAGCGCAGGTAAGGGCAAGAATTAAAGTGGCGTAGCGAAACAGATTCATATCTTTATCCAGTGATTATGTTTTTGGGTAATAGGCAATGCTTATTAGAAGCGCGTGCCAAAGTCAAATCGGAAAACTTCGTCCTTGTCGTAGTCCTCCTCGGTGATCGGTCTGGCAAAATCCATCCGGATCGGACCGAAAGGTGAACGCCATGAGAGCCCCACGCCGGCTGAAACGCGCAGACTTTTTGCATCTTTTACGTTGGCGTCCTGCTCATCCAGCTCGAAAAGAGAGCCGTAATCGCTGAATGCATGGCCTTTAACGCCCAGTTCTTCGGGGAAGCCGATGGGGAAAGAGACTTCCGTAGACCCCCGGTAGAAATATTTACCCCCCAGGGCGTCATCGGTGGAAATGTCGCGCGGTCCTATACCGGCCTGTTTAAAGCCACGCAAGGTGGAGCCGCCGAGGTAAAAACGCTCGTTAATCGCCACATTTTCGTCGCCGTATCCCTCAATGGCGCCGATTTCTCCCAACGTGTTCAGGACGACATGATCCATAACCGGGTAGTAATAAGAAGCACCCGTCCGGCCAGAGACATATTGTGAATCGCCGCCAAGACCGGATACCTCCGTTTCGAACCATAAATTCCAGCCTGTAGTCGGGAAAACAACGCTGTCACGGTTATCGTAGGTAACGCGCTGTGAAACGGCGGAAGTGTCACGCTGCCCTTCTTGCTCGCGAATAAAGCGGGAAGCGCCATCCTGAACATTCCTGATATCGTTAAGTTCGTAACGGTAACGCAGGGTCTGGCGCCAGCGTTCGGAAAGCGGATAGCCCAGACGGAGCGCGCCGCCGGTCTTTTTCTGGTCGAAGGAGCTCTCGTCCTGCAGGTCGCGGGTAACATGGAATAAATCGAAACCGGCGGAAACGTCACGATCGAGGAAATACGGCTCCGTAAACGACAGATCGACCTGAGAGCGCTGGCCTGCAAGGGTGGCCCCTAAAGACAGATCCTGCCCCTTACCCAGCAGATTGCGTTCACGAATGCGCACATCGGCCAAAGGACCGTCCGCCGTAGAGAAACCGGCACCGAGGGAAAGTTCGCCCGTTGATTTTTCTTCGACGTTCACATCGATATTTGTCTTATCCGGCGCGGAGCCTTGGGTAACGTCCAGCTTGGCCGTTTCAAAAAAGTTCAGATTGTTGATATTACGTTCGCTGGCGGCCAGTTTCGAACGGTTAAAGGGGTCGCCTTCGGATAATTCCACTTCCCGGCGAATAACTTTATCCAGCGTCCGGACGTTGCCGTTGATATTGATGCGCTCCACGAATACACGGGGCGTTTCACTGATATCGAAGGTGATGTCCACCGTTTTGTTGGCCCGGTCCCGTTTCATGACGGGTTTTACATTCACAAATGCGTATTGCATATCGCCCAGCGCCTCCGTGAGGACGTCTACTGCGGATTGCACCTTGTCGGCATTGTACCATTCTCCCTCTTCAAGAGTGATTTTGGACTGGAGCACGGAAGCATCGAAGTTGCGGATATGGGAATCTATATCGACCTTGCCCAGTTTGTAGCGATCCCCTTCTTCAAGAGTGAAGGTAACATAAAAATTTTCACGGTCGCTGGAAAGCTCCGCGATGGCGGACAAGATACGGAAATCGGCATAACCGTGCGCAAGATAGAAACGGCGCAGCAATTCCTGGTCATAGGCCAGGCGGTCCGGATCATAACGGTCATCCGCGGTAATGAAGCGGTACCAGACCGTTTCCTTCGTGCTGATCTCGCTGCGCAGATGATCGTCGTCGTAATGTTTGTTGCCGATAAAGCGGATGCTTTTCACCTTTGTGATGGAACCTTCGGTGATTTCAAAAACCAGATTTACCCGGTTCTGGTCGAGCTTGATGACTTTCGGTTCAATATTAACGGAAAAACGCCCGTTACGACGGTATACCTGGTAAAGGCGGCTGACATCGCTTTGGACCTTCGTGCGGGTGAACACCTGTCGCGGACGCAGCTGAATTTCAGGCAGAAGTTCATTGTCGTCCAGCCGTTTGTTGCCCTCAAAGGCAATCTGGTTGATGATCGGGTTTTCCTGGACATTTACGATCAGAACGTTGCCTTCCTGATGCAGGGAAACATCCGCGAACAGGCCTGTGGCAAACAGATTTTTCACCCCCCTGTCGAGGTCGCGGCGGCTGATCGTGTCGCCAACGGCGAGATTCATATAGGAAAGCACGGTCGCGGGTTCAATACGCTGGGTGCCTTCTATGCGTATCTGGCGGACCTGCTCCTCAGCGCCCGCCTGTCCGGCAAACCCGTAAAGGGCCAGAAACCCCAGCGCCACCAGCGCGCAAACCCTTATTGCCGTTCTGAAATCCACCGAGGTCATCCGGATATCTGCGTTCCCTAGTCAATGTTGAAAGCTTCGAACACCCTAAAAGAAAAAAACACGGGTGTCAGCCGTATTTTATTCTTTTTTCAGATTTTTTTACAGGAGCAGCTGGATCAGATCGTTCAAATTGGCAAAAACCATCAAGCAAACGAGGAAGACCAGACCGACGCGGAAAGCGTAATCCTGTATCTTTTCAGGAATAGGACGCCCCAGGCCCGCCTCAAAAGCATAAAACAGCAAATGCCCGCCATCCAGCATGGGAATGGGAAACAGGTTGATCAGGCCCAGATTGACGGAAAGCAGCGCCGTAAAAACGATCAGCGCTAAAATGCCCTGCTGCGCCATATCCCCGGCGATCGCCCCGATACG
This sequence comes from uncultured Pseudobdellovibrionaceae bacterium, assembly GCA_964493095.1. Taxonomy (GTDB): domain Bacteria; phylum Pseudomonadota; class Alphaproteobacteria; order Micavibrionales; family Micavibrionaceae; genus CAYXSX01. Next base: position 7,776 of record CAZBNG010000032.1, on the reverse strand, counting down.
GATGATACCGCCCAGCTCGTTGGCAGGACGGTTGCCGGTGACCATTTGCCCAAGGGCTTTCAGGGTCCCGGCCGTAATATCAATTGTTTCGTTCACAGCTTCCCGCGCGGCTTCAAGGGGCGGGTGCTTAACAAAAATCTTTCCATCCTTGATGGCCGCGATAAAGAGAATATCCCCCTGCTCGCTGTTTTCGCTGCCAAACTCCTCGTTTTGGCTGGAAAGCGGTCTGATAAAGAGCGTGTCCGTATCTTCTTTTCCCTTTTTAACCGTTAAAGTAATGTCACGATCAAATTTTCGGCGAAGAGCCGATTTTAACGCCGCTGCGTCGTCGTAAGCACGGCCGTCCACCTCAACTATATCTTTTATATTGATGGCATGGCTGGGGCTTATAAGCCCGAGAAGACCACGGCTGCTTTTAAATCCAAAGTGGTCGGTTTGCTCGATTTTTTCCGGTTTTGCATAGATATCCAGCGTTTCATCTCCCCGCTTAACCACGAAATGCTTTTCGTAATCAAGGCCGATCAACATTTCACGGCGAATGTCCTCAAAGCTTTTTGTTGGTTTGCCGTCGATCGAGACAATCATGTCGTGAGGCTGAAAACCGGCTTCCTCGGCACTGCTGCTGCCGATAACGGCTGCGGCGACGGGCGGCGTGATCGGCTCCCCGCTATACATATACAGCCCCGAAAGCAGGATAATGGCAAAAAGATAGTTAATGCCAGGACCGGCCGCGACAATGAGGGCGCGCTTCCATACCGGCTTGGCGAAAAACGCCTGGTTGCGCTCCGCTTTGGTCAGCTTGCGTTTTTTGCCTGTTTTGGAATCTTCGATTTCATTGCTGTATCCTGCGCTGGCGGGATCGACATCGCCAAACATTTTGACGTAGCCCCCCAGAGGGATAAGGGAAACTTTCCAACGCGTTCCGTGCTTGTCGTTGAAACCAAGGATTTCCTTACCAAACCCGATGGAAAAGCACTCGATTTTTACACCGCACAAGCGCGCAACAATGTAATGGCCCCATTCATGAACGAACACAAGAATGCCCAGCACGAGAATAAACGTGCCGCCATAGATCCAGACATTACTTCCAACGGTTTGAAAAATTTCAATAAAATTCATGATGCTGTTTTTACCTTCTTCTCATTTATGTTCATTATATAGGATTGCACCTGTCTGCGTATATTTTTATCGCATGCCTCAACGGATTCCAGTGTATCGATCTTTGCCCCCCGCATATTATCAAGCCCGAAGGCGACGCAATCCATAATGTCGCCGAAACCTAAATTTCCGTCCAGAAACTCTTTAACCGCTGTTTCATTGGCGGCGTTAAAAGCTATGCACGCTTCGGGGCCGTGTTTAAGACAGTCATATGCCATGGAAAGCCCGGGAAATTTTTTCATATCAGGCTCAAAAAATTCCAGCGCTTTCAATTTTGAAAAGTCAAGGTGTGCGCCCGGCGATGTCATACGCGCGGGCCATGCAAGGGCATGGGCTATGGGTGTGCGCATATCGCTGGCGCCCATCTGCGCCAGAACGGAACCGTCGCTGTACTCCACCATGGAGTGGACAACGGATTGCGGATGAATGAGCACTTTTATTTTTTCAGGCGGCATATCAAAAAGATAGTGCGCCTCGATTATCTCAAGGGCTTTGTTCATCATGCTGGCGCTATCGACCGATATTTTGGCTCCCATCGACCAGTTCGGATGCGCGATTGCCTGTTCAGGCGTAGCGGCGGCCATGTCTTTCCGGCTCCAGTTCAGAAAAGGTCCGCCGGAGGCCGTCAGGATGATTTTTTCGATGGCCTGTCTGTTATCAGATTCAAAAACCTGAAATATCGCATTGTGTTCGCTGTCCAGCGGCAGGATTTTTGTGTTGGTTTTTTCCGCCTGCCGCATAAAAAGCGCCCCGGCGGCCACTAGTGGTTCCTTATTGGCGATGGCAACGGTCCGGGCATTACCAAGAGCGGCAAACAGCGGGTTTAATCCTGCCATCCCGACAATGGCGGCAAGGTGTAGATCGACAGGCTCCTGCGCGGCTTCAATAATCGCCCTTTCCCCGGCGGCGGCCTCAATATCGTGTCCCGCCAGTATGGTTTTCAAAGCGTCATAGAGCGTTTCATCGCCTATAACGGCGCGTTTTGCATTCAGCCTGATAGCGGTCTGCGCCAGTTTTTCGGCGTTTTTATAGGCCGTTACGCTCCTGACTTCAAAACTCCCTGGCGCAGCCATGATGACGTCGCTGGCGCTTTGGCCGATGGAGCCGGTTACTCCGAAAATGCTGATGGATTTTTTGCTCATGCGCTTAAGGCAGTATGTCCCAGAATTTTGACACAAAGTACAGGAAAACCGGCGCGGCAAGCAATATGGAATCCACGCGGTCCAGCAGTCCGCCGTGGCCGGGTATGATATCGCCCGTATCTTTAATGGCCGCCCGGCGTTTAAACCATGAAACCAGCAGATCGCCCGCCTGCCCCGTGGCGCCGATGAGACAACCGACGGCGAACACGCCACCCAGAAGCGGGGCAGAAAGGCCAGGCGATCCCAAAAACAGGTTGTGACCGGCCATCCACAAAACGAAAAACAGCGCGGGGCTGAGGGCTGCGCCTGCAAAACCGCTCCATGTCTTGTTGGGGCTGACGGTTTTCGCCAGCTTCGGGCCGCCAAAACGTTTTCCTACAAAATAAGCGCCGATATCGCTGAACCATATCATTCCTATAAACAAAACAGCCGTTGAAACACCGTAAGTTTCACGCAGGATATACCCGCACCAAAAACCGAATCCGATATATAAAAGTCCGAAAATCGTGCTTAAAACGCTGTGTTTTACGTTCCTGGCGAGCTTGACCCACTCATAAGCGGCAATGAAAGTGCATATTCCTATCAGGGCGAGAAAAGCCACCCCGCCCATAAGCACCATTAGGATGACAACGGGACCGATCGTGAAGCCCGACAGCAATCTGGTTTGCAAAGAGGTCAGGTTCAAGGGCGGAAAGTTCGGCTTTTTCATGTTTGTGTATCCGGCTAAGCCTTTGAGGTTTTCAAAGCGCCAAACCGGCGGTCGCGCTGTTGATATTCAATAATAGCGGCCTCCAGATCCTCCTGCCTGAAATCGGGCCACAAGACATCGGCAAAAATCATTTCGCTGTAAGCGCTTTGCCAGAGCAGAAAATTGCTAATGCGTTTTTCTCCGCTGGTCCGGATGATCATATCGGGATCGGGAATACCCGCGGTCATGATGTTTTTGGAAAACACAGCCTCCAGTTCATCCCCCTCCAGCGCTTCGCCTTTTTTCAGGCTTTCAAGCGCCACGGCCTGCGCAGCTTGTAATATGTCCTGCCGCCCGCCGTAATTCAGCGCGATAATAACGGTGATTTCCGTGTTGTCCCTGGTAAGTTCTTCCGCATTTTCGATGAGCTGGACAATATCGGGCTCAAGCCTCTTCCGGTCGCCGATAACGCGCAGCCGCGCTCCGTTTTTATGCAGGTCCGCCGTTTCAGAGCGCAGGTAAAACCGTAAAAGCGTCATTAATTCGTTGATTTCCGCCTGCGGACGGTTCCAGTTTTCTGCTGAAAAACCAAACAGCGTCAAGTACTCAACACCCTGCGCCATGGCGGCCTTGACCACGCGGCGGGCGCTTTCCGCTCCCTGCTTGTGTCCGGCGCTGCGCGGCAGGCTCCGACGTTGTGCCCAGCGGCCATTGCCGTCCATAATGATCGCTATATGGACCGGCTTTTTGTTTTTTATTTCAGGGTCTTGATCCATTATTTTAAGAAAGTTCCCGAACTTGTGCAGGCATTACACCTTCATGATATCTTTTTCTTTTTCAGAAAGCAGAGTGTCAATTTTCTGGATATGAGTATCCGTCATTTTTTGTACTTCATCAGAGGATCTTTTGTGCTCATCCTCGGATATATCGCCGTCTTTTTCCATTTTCTTCAGGGTGTCCATACCGTCGCGACGGACATTGCGAACGGAAATACGGGCATTTTCCGCATATTTACCCGCAACCTTGCTCAGTTCGGTACGGCGTTCCTCGTTCAGATCGGGAATGGGAATACGGATAACCGCCCCTTCCGGCTGCGGATTCAGCCCAAGACCGGAATCGCGAATGGCTTTTTCAACGGCCTTGGCATTGCCGGCATCCCATACCTGAACATTCAGCAGGCGCGCTTCCGGCACGCTGATCGTTGCCACCTGATTGAGCGGCATTTTGCTCCCGTAGACTTCGACATGGATAGGGTCAAGCAGGCTTGCGGAAGCCCGTCCCGTGCGCAACCCCGCAAATTCCGTATGGAGCACATCAATCGCGCCTTTCATACGGCGTTCCAGATCGGTTTTATTAAAACTCATGACGTTAGTCTCCTGTAAAATGTTTTAAATACTGCAAAGGCTCAGGAATTGCTGACAACCGTAAAACGGCCGTCGCCTTTAACGACTTTTGCAAAATTTCCCTGCTCCCGCACGGAAAAAATCACGATCGGAATGTCGTTTTCCCGTGCCAGCGATATGGCTGTTGCGTCCATGACCTTCAGATCGCGGGTTAGAACATCCATAAAGTTTATCTTATCAAAACGCTTGGCGTCCGGGTTTTTCTGCGGATCCGCATCATAAACGCCGTCCACTTTCGTGCCTTTGAATATGGCGTCGCAATCCATTTCAGAGGCCCGCAGCGCAGCGCCCGTATCGGTTGTAAAATAAGGATTACCGGTCCCGGCGGCAAAAATAACGACGCGGCCTTTTTGCATGTGGCGCAAGGCCCGGCGGCGGATATAAGGCTCGCAGATCGCATCCATGCTGATGGCGGACTGGACCCGCGTCTGAACGCCGATGTTTTCTAGGGCGTTTTGCAGTGCCAGCGCGTTAATCACGATCCCCAGCATTCCCATATAATCGGCCGTGGTGCGGTCCATTCCTTCCGCTGCGCCCGAAACGCCGCGAAAAATATTACCCGCCCCGACGACGACGCAAACCTCCACCCCCATGTCCACAACCTGTTTGATATCATCGGCGACGCGCTTCACAGTGGCGGGATCGATGCCAAACTCGTTTTTTCCCATCAGGACTTCGCCCGACATTTTCAGCATGACACGTTTATACGGCGTTTTGTTCTGAAGCTTTTTAGCGGCGGAATCGGCGGTCATGTCTTTGCTCTGTTTATGTTTTTACCGCCTCTAATGTAATAACAGGCGCGGGGAATGTCTACAGCCATATATAAGTCATCCCGGGCAAACCGATATGCCCGGGATGATTGAAAAGAGTAAATGATTAGCCGTTGGCGACCTTGCTGACTTCGGCAGCGAAGTCTTCTTCTTCTTTTTCAATGCCTTCGCCAAGCTGGATACGGGCATAGCCGGTCACTTTGATATCCGCGCCTGCATCTTTGGCAGCAGCGGCAACAACGTCAGCAATTTTTGTTTCGCCATCTATGACGGAAACCTGCTCAAGGAAACAGACTTCCTCGTAGTATTTACGCATGCGGCCTTCTACCATTTTCTCGGCGATATCGGCGGGTTTTCCGGAAGCGACGGCCTGTTCTTTCAGGACATTGCGCTCACGCTCAAGCGCCGCGGGATCAAGGCTGTCACGATCCAGCGCGGAAGGATTGGCCGCCGCGATATGCATGGCAAGCTGCTTGCCCACCGCCTGAAGCGCATCCGGGGAAGCGGAGGATTCCAGGGCGACAAGAACGCCGATTTTACCAAGGTTGTCCGCCAGCGCGCCGTGAACATAGGAAACAACCGCGCCCTCGGGCACTTCCAGGGCGGCCATGCGGCGCAGGCTCATATTCTCCCCAATTACCGCGATAAGGTCGGTAAGGCTTTCCTGCACGTTTTTGCCGTTTGCAAATTCGGCAGCCGCCAGCGCTTCGACGCTGTCCACCTGAAGAGCGATATCGGCCACTTTTTTCACGAAATTCTGGAATTGTTCGTTACGGGCAACGAAATCTGTTTCGGCATTCACCTCGACTACGGCGCCTTTTGTTCCTTCCGTTGCTATCGCGATAAGCCCCTCCGCTGCCGTGCGTCCGGACTTCTTCTCGGCTTTGGCAAGGCCCTTCGTGCGCAGCCAGTCGACAGACGCATCGATATCGCCATTATTTTCAACAAGCGCCTTTTTGGCGTCCATCATGCCCGCGCCCGTTTTCTCGCGCAGTTCCTTTACCATTGATGCTGTAATATCAGCCATAAGTATTCTCCTTTAAGAATTTTTGTATTGAAATTAAGCAGAAGCCGCTTTTTTGGCCTTTGCTTCGTCATCAGCCGTCTCGGAATCGCCGCCGTTTTCATCCTGCGGTGCTTCTTCGGCTTTTTCTTTCTGTTTGGCGTCTGCGGCTTTTTTAGCCTTTTCGCCCGGTGTTTCCGGCTCAGGCTCTTCTTTTGCCTTGGCTTTAGGGATTTTTACCTTGGAGACTTCCACGCCGGCGTCTTCTGCCGCGCCGGTATCCACGTTGGATTTCGCCAGTTCAGCCTGCAGGCCGTCGAGAACGGCGTCGGCCACCAGGTCGCAGTAAAGATCGATAGCGCGCAGCGCATCGTCGTTGCCGGGAATAACGTAATCAACGCCATCCAGCGGCGCGTTGGTATCAACAACCGCAATGACCGGAATGCCGAGTTTGTTGGCTTCCATGATAGCGATATCTTCTTTCGTCGTATCGATAATGAACAGTGCGTCCGGCTGGCCGCCCATCTCCTTGATACCGCCGATGGAATCCTCAAGCTTGTTACGCTCACGGGTCATCATCAGAAGCTCTTTCTTGGTGTAACCGGATGTTTCGCCGCCCAGAATTGTTTCAAGTTCGCGCAGACGGTTAATGGATTTGGTTATAGTCTGCCAGTTGGTCATCATGCCGCCCAGCCAGCGGTGATTCACATAGTACTGGCCGCAACGCTGTGCCGCTTCGCTGATTTTCAGCTGCGCCTGGCGCTTCGTACCCACGAACAGGATACGTCCTCCGTTGGCAACAATGTCACGAACGGCTTTCAGGGCCGCCGCCAGCATCGGCTGGGTCTGTTGCAGGTCGATAATGTGAACGCCGTTACGCACGCCGAAAATATATTCGCGCATTTGCGGATTCCAGCGGCGCGCGTGGTGACCGAAGTGAACACCCGCTTCGAGAAGTTGTTGCATTGTAAATTCAGGTAAAGCCATGTTGTATGCTCCTTTCTTACCCGGTTAAAAGCAAACGCTGTTTGCCTTGGTTCCTCTGCGGGCCTTGGTTCCTTTAAGGAACACCGGTTTGGAAACCCGCATGTGAATTTGCCTGCACTATGCAGACTGCGGCGTTTCTAACCTTTAGGGAGAGTATTTGCAAGTAAAAAATAAGGGGTTTTTTACGTTGACATAATTAAAAAAGAACGATTATATAGCGTATAAAAGAAAGGGAAGAACAACATGAGCGACGCTAGGAATAACGGCCTTTATGTTGCAATCGCTAGAGCAGAAGCTGCAAACCCTGAAAACTCTCTACGATCCAGAAAGCTGGCAGCAGATTTTTTAGCTAGTTTACAACCTCCTATTATAGTCGACATTGGCCATCGAAGGGTTGCCAACGAGGATCATTGGCATCAACCTGTTGCTGCTTGGTAACTCTTTTCAAGCTTCCAATATCTCACTGACGTCGTCTTCCCCGCGTAAGACATTGCGCGCCTGAGCGCTAAGGTTGTGCCGCCCCGGCAGTTTGATAGTCACAACCTTGCGCTTACCCTCTTGCGCGGGCAATTGCAGACGCAGGACAATCTCTGCCCGCCCGTTTCCTTCCACATCCAGCAGTTCT